>JBGTNB010000234.1:0-2469 GCA_041743285.1 Gemmatimonadaceae bacterium | reverse complement strand
CTGGATCATGAGCTTCTCGCTGGGCGGCGCGATCGGGCCGCTCATCGGCGGTGTACTGCTCGAGTTCTTCTGGTGGGGCTCGGTCTTTCTCATCGCCGTTCCGGTCATGCTGCTCCTCCTCTTAGTTGGCCCCCGGCTCCTCCCCGAGTACCGGGATCCTGACGCCGGCCGCCAGGACCTGACCAGCGCCGCTCTTTCGCTGGCGGCGGTCCTGACGACGATCTACGGGATCAAGCGGATCGCCGAGTCCGGGGTGAGCCTGACGGCAGTGCTGTTCATCGCCGCCGGTGTCGGCCTCGCGGTTGTGTTCGTGCGGCGGCAGCTCACGCTCACCGAGCCGCTGATCGACTTGCGTCTCTTCCGCCTGCCGTCTTTCAGCGCGTCGATTGCGACGTACGGGCTCACCATTCTGATCATGTTCGGCGCCTTCCTCTTTCTTCCCCAGTACCTGCAGCTGGTGCTGGGACTCTCCCCGTTCGACGCCGGACTCTGGACCCTTCCATGGGCGGTGGCGTTCATCGCCGGTTCCATCCTTACACCACCATTGGCCCGTCGCGTGGCGCCGGCGTACCTGATGGCGGCCGGCCTCACGCTTTCGGCCGTCGGCTACTGGATGCTCACGCGATTCGACGCATCCACGAGCTTCACCGACTTCGCGCTCGCGACCGTCGTGTTCTCGATCGGAGTCGCGCCCGTATTCACCCTGACGACGGACCTGATCATCGGCTCGGCGCCGCCGGAGCGTGCCGGCGCGGCGTCGGCGATCTCGGAGACGGGCGCGGAGTTCGGCGGCGCGTTAGGTATCGCGATCTTCGGCAGCATCGGCGTCGCGGTCTACCGGATGACGATGATGGATGGTCTTCCGCCCGGCGTTCCCGCCGGTGCGGGCGCAGCGGCGGCGGCCACGCTCGGAGGGGCCGTCGAGGTCGCCGGCCAGCTCTCCGGTGAAGTCAGTGAGGCGCTGGTGAATTCTGCACGGGAAGCGTTCGTGCGTGGGCTGCGCATCTGCGCGTGGATCAGCGCCACCGGCTCCGTCTTGCTTGCCATCTTCGCTCTGGCAACGCTGCGCCGCGTGCGTGACAAACCGGGTGGAGAGCACGAGAAGCCGACGCGAGCCGAGCCGGCGACGGCCGCCGCCTGACGAGCCGCCTCGGTCATGGCACAGCCGAAGACCGTATAGACAGGATTATTCAAGGGATACCGTCGAACAGGAAAGCCAGATCGATCTCCAGAGGATCAGACATAGCTGCCGGACGCCAGACCAACCGCTCTGCATGCCTGACGTCGCGCTCAGCGCCGCGCCGTGAGGCGAACACTACGCGTTCGTCCATATCGACTAGCCACACCTCGTCGACGCCTAGCGACAGATAAGCGTCGCGCTTGTAGTCCCGGTCATAAACGCGCGACGAGGGGCTGAACACCTCCGCCGCGAGCCACCACCCACGAATTGCGCGCCACGGCGTGCCCGGAGCGTACGTCGCCGGGAATACCAGCAGGTCCGGCTCGAGCAGAGTCTTTGGTGCGATTTCTATCTCGCCGGGGCTAACGACGTACGCTTTGTGCTGAGCGGCGAGAAACTGATGCACCGCGGCAAAAAGGCCGCCCAGAACCACCTGATGCGCGCTCCCCGGCGCCGGCGTCACGAGCAGCATCCCTTCGAGCAATTCGTAACGCTGACCGTCGTCGGGGAAGGCGCGCAGGTCGTCAGTCGTGAACGTCGGCAGCGGTAGTGGCATGGCCATAACATGACTCCTCGGCGAGCGATCGAGCAAGGGCGCATGTCGCACGATAGGCCGGTCGCGCCACCATCCGCGTACCGGTCCTACGCGGGGCGTGCGACTGCATCGCAGAGCGTCCGAGCTGCTGCTCAGCCGTCCTGCAACACGCGGGCTGGATTCGTCCGCGCGGCGCGCCAGCTCGGAAGCCCCGCCGCCACAAGCGCCAGAAGCACCACGAACGCCATTGCAAGTACCAACGAGAGGCCATCGATCGGCGCGACTCCGTACAAGAATCCGGCGATCGTGCGCGTTGCGAGTAACGCAATACCGAGCCCGATGCCAAGTCCGACCGCCGTCATCCAACCCGCTTCCGTGAGGAACTCGGAGACTATCTTGCGCGGCGCAGCGCCTAACGCCATGCGAACCGCTATCTCCCGGCCGCGCTCCGTCACCGCCTGACTCATCACCCCAAAGACACCGACAGTCGCGATGGCCACCGCGGCGAGCGCGAACGCAGCGAGCAACACCATGAGAAAGCGGCGCTCGGCGAGCCGCATCTCGACCAGAGCGTCGAGCGTCGAGATACGCGCGATTCCGAGCTGCGGATCTATCTCGTAGAGCGCGCGCGTGACCGCCGGCGCCAGCGTCGCCGGGTCGACCGTCGTGCGCATGACGAACGTGAGCGCGCCGAGCGGCTGCTGCGTCCACGGAATGAATGCGGCTGGCTCGGGCGCGGCGTCCAGCCGCACGT
>JBGTNB010000233.1:0-3636 GCA_041743285.1 Gemmatimonadaceae bacterium | reverse complement strand
GGCGCTCAGCAGACAGCGCAACGACCGGTGCCCGGTTGCCGGTGCGCGCGTGGATGCGGACGTGGCCATGGGGGTGGAATCGCGTTGCAGCGCAAACCTGATCGCGTCCGCGGTGACGCGGAAGTGCGAAGCCTGCCAGCGCACGACTCCCTCCTGTACGAGGAGGATCTGCGGCGAGGCGTGCCGGACGTGAAGGCGCTTCGCAATCTCGTTCGAGACCGCGCGGTGCGCCCGCACGGACACTCCGTAGATATCGGTCAGCCACGCTGGATCCTCGAGCAGACCCACGATCTGATCGTAAGCCTGAGCGCTGATGCCGCAGGTCGGGCTGTGCTTGAAGATGAGGATCGGCTGCAACGATGCGGACACCAGGGCGGCATCGAGATCGTCCAGATCGGTCAGTTGTCGCAGCGTCATCCTCGGATCTCCAACGCCCGTAGTTTCTCGAGCCTGCGCATGTGCCGCGCTTCAGCGGAGTACGTGGCAGCCAGGAACGCCCGTACGAGCTCCCACGCGGCCTCGACGCCGACCACACGGGCCCCGAGCACGAGGACGTTCATGTCGTCGTGCTCGACTCCCTGATGGGCGGAGTAGACGTCGTGGCACAGGCCGGCACGGATGCCGGCCAGCTTGTTCGCCGCCACCGACGCGCCCACACCGCTCCCGCAGAGCAGCACGCCGCGCTCGGCGCGACCCGCGAGCACTTCGGAGCCGACCGCCACCGCAACGTCGGGATAATCGACCGGCGTCTCGGCCTCGTATGTGCCGACGTCCGCCACAGTGTGGCCAGCCGCCGACAACCGCTCGGCCATCGCGCGTTTCATCACATACCCGGCGTGATCGGCGCCAATGACAAGGTGCATGATCCTCACAGACATCTCCTAAGGCCGAACTCGTGACAGTTGAAGCAAGTTTTTCGTGCGTCGGGCCTTAGGATCTGTCTTAGGCGACTTATTCGCCGCTCTGCTGCAACAGTTTGGCCACGAGCGCCGTCCAGCCGGTCTGATGGCTGGCGCCCAAACCGGTGCCGTTATCGCCGTGAAAGTACTCGTGAAAGAGGACGAGGTCGCGCCAGTGCGGATCCTGCTGGAATGTCGTGACGCCATCGTAGACGGCGCGGCCGCCGTCGGGCGCCTGGAGGAACAGGCGCGAGAGCCGGCGTGACAACTCCGCTGCCACCTCAGCGAGCGTCAGCATCTGTCCTGATCCCGACGGGCACTCGACCCGGTAGTCGTCGCCGAGCGCGCGATGGAACTTCTGCAGCGACTCGACGATCAGGTAATTCATCGGCAGCCAGATCGGCCCACGCCAGTTGGAGTTGCCGCCAAAGAGGTCGGTTGTCGATTCGGCCGGCTCGTACCCGACCGTGTGCGCGACGCCGTCGACCTCCAGTGAATACGGATGATCCTTGTGCACGCGCGACAGCGCACGGATGCCGAATGGAGACAGGAACTCCTCCTCGTCGAGCATGACGCGCAACACGCGACGCAAGCGATCCGGATTGACGATTGAGAGGAGCATGCGTCCGTCGGAGCCGGGTTCCATGCAGGCGCAGCCCGCCGTGAGCGCGGGCCGGTGCTCCAGGAACCACGAGAACCGGCGCGCAAAAGACGGCAGGCGCGCCAGCAGCTCCCCTTCGATGGAATCGACAGCGAAGAGCGGTATCAGTCCCACCATCGATCGCACCTTGAGCGGAAAGTGCGTGCCGTCCGGGAAGTGCAGCACGTCGTAGTAGAAGCCGTCTTCCTCGTTCCACATCTGTACGCCGCTATGGCCGATGTGGTTCATGGCATTGACGATGTAGATGAAGTGCTCGCCGAACTTCGTGGCCACATCCTCGTACACTGGGTCGACGCGAGCCAGCTCGAGGGCGATGGTCAGCATGTTGAGCGTGTACATCGCCATCCAGCTCGTCCCATCGGATTGCTCGAGCCGCCCGCCGGTCGGCAGCGGCTGGCTGCGATCGAAGACGCCGATGTTGTCGAGGCCGAGGAATCCGCCCTCGAAAATATTGATGCCGTCCTGATCCTTGCGGTTCACCCACCAGGTGAAGTTGAGCAGCAGCTTGTGGAACACCTTCTCCAGGAACGCGCGATCGCCCTTGCCTGTCCGCTTCTCCTCGATCTTGTAAACGCGCCACGCCGCCCACGCGTGCACCGGTGGGTTCACGTCGCCGAGCGCCCACTCGTACGCGGGCAGCTGGCCGTTGGGGTGCATGTACCACTCGCGCAACAGAAGAATCAGCTGCTCCTTGGCGAAGTCCGAGTCGACCAGCGCCAGGGGCACGCAGTGGAACGCGAGGTCCCACGCCGCGTACCACGGGTACTCCCACTTGTCGGGCATCGACACGACGTCTTCGTTGTGCAGGTGCGTCCACTGATGATTGCGGCCGTTCAATCGCGGCCGCGGAGGTATCGGGCCCGCAGGGTCACCGGCCAGCCACTCGTCGATCACGTAGTGGTAGTACTGCTTCGACCACAGCAACCCGGCGAAGGCCTGCCGCATGACCCGCCGCGCGTCCGGCGACAACGATGCCGGAATGATGGTGGCGTAGAACTCGTCGGCCTCGGCCCGGCGCGCCGCGAACGTCGCGTCGAAGTCGCCGAAGGCGTCGTCGTCCCCGGCAAAATCCCGATCGGTGAAGCGCAGACGGCAGGTGAACGACGCGCCCGGCTCGATCGTCGCCGCGAAGCGCGCCGCGGCCTTCGTGCCCGTGCGATCCGAGTTCACGGCCTCGCGGCGGCCGCCCACCACGAATTCGTGGAAGGCGTCCTTCACGAAGGGCGAGCGGTTCGCGGTGCCGAAAAGACGCTCAGTGTTGGTGTCGTTGTCGGTGAACAGCCATTCGGGATCGCCGTCGCAGTGGAGCCGCCGCCGCCCGTAGTGCGGTTCGTCGAGGACGACGGCGTGGCCCGCATCGGGTGAAGCGGCGAGCACGGGACGCGTCGCCGCCTGATGGCCCCACGACCAGGTGTTTCGAAACCAGACGGTGGGCATTACGTGCAGGCGCGCGGGTTCGGGACCGCGGTTGATCGCCGTGACCCGAATGAGGATGTCCTCGACGTCCCCTTTGGCATATTCGGCGAAGACGTCAAAGTACCGGCTGTCGTCGAACACGCCGGTGTCGAGCAGCTCGAACTCCGGCTGGTCGCGCCCGCGCCGGCGGTTCTGCTCCACCAGCTCGGAGTAGGGAAACGCCGCCTGCGGGTACTTGTACAGGAATTTCATGTACGAGTGCGTCGGCGTGCTGTCGACGTGGAAGTAGTACTCCTTGACGTCCTCGCCGTGGTTGCCCTCGCTGCCGGTGAGGCCGAAGAGCCGTTCTTTGAGAATGGCGTCGTGTTCGTTCCAGAGCGCGAGACCAAAGCAGATGCGCTGGTGACGATCGCAGATTCCCGCCAACCCGTCCTCGTTCCACCGATAGGCGCGCGACCGCGCGTGATCGTGCGGAAACGCGGCCCACGCCGTGCCATGCGGGCTGTAGTCCTCGCGCACCGTGCCCCAGGCGCGGTCGCTCACATAGGGACCCCACCGCTTCCAGTGTGCGCTGCGCTCCCGCGCCTCGCGCAGGCGGCGATGTTCGGCGGTCGGATCGGACGGAGGCGCCGTGCGCTTGCGTCGCGCCATAGTCAGGCC
>JBGTNB010000232.1:0-7477 GCA_041743285.1 Gemmatimonadaceae bacterium | reverse complement strand
GACCGGGAGGAAGCGGAACTGCTGCGCGCGGTTGCCGAGGCGCTGGATATTCCGGTGCCGCCGATGCTCGTGCCTAACCATGCCTCGAGGCCAGGCTAGGTTTCTAATTCGCGCGGGTGCGGTTTCAGGGTGCTCGTCGCGTTCCGTTGCGCGACGCACGTCCAGCCTTGCCGGTTGCGGCACCTCCCCAGCGCGACAGGAACTCCGTAATGAATCGCCGTTCCTGCCGCGACTCCACCGCAACTCCGGCAAGCGCCATCGCGACGGCCAGCGCAAGGTGATAACCCTCCGATCGTGAAGATGCGGCGCGAAGATACGCTGGATGCGCCACGTTGACCCAGACAGTCGTCTCGATTAAGCGCCCGAGCTCGGAGTCGTCAGGCCGAGATACGAATTCTATCGTCAGGCCGAGCTTGGTGGGACGGCGCGGTCCGCGCTTCTTCAGCGGAGGGTCGAGAACAGCCGGCTCCGGCTCGGCCGAGCGCGGTTCCTCCGGTGAGGACGACGGAGCGTCGGTGTCCTGCGGCTCGCGCTCCCCACCAGTTCGGTCCTTGTCGTCAGGCACGGCCGTTGGCGGCGCCGCTGTTGCCACCAACTCCGCCGGAACATCCGGTATCGGCCGCGAGCCGCCGATCGGCAGGCTCCGCTGGCCTCCGCTACGGCGCTCGACGAGAGTGGCCAGCATCGGGAACGATTCGGATAGGTCGAACAGCACGCGCTCGAGGTCGCGTTCGACCGGCCGCGCGGCACGGCGGCGCTGACCGGCATCCGATTCGCGGGCATTGCCCCATACCGCGAGCTGCTCGGCTACCGCTTCCTGCAGTGCCTTACGATAGGCCAGATAGAGGGCGCCGCGCGGACCGCTGCGAAAAAAATCGACCTTGTTAAGCGTCAGAGCCGCAGCGAGTGCGGGTGCCTCGACCAGCCCTGTCACGCGATCGGGGTCGGTCGGGGTGATGCCGAGCCAATCCCAACCTCGCTTGATGACCTTGCCGTAGGTACTTATGGCCAGGCCGCGAGTGCCATCCTCCACGGGACTTGCGGTCCGCTCGAGATATCCCGATGCGCTGGGCTTCCGCTTGCGCGCTAACCTTACGCTGATCGGGGCCGCGTCTCGCGGAACCGCACCACCCCGCGCAAGCTCGGCCCCGTTCACGACGAACGACACGCCGCCAGGGTAGTGAGGGCGCAAGATCTCATGGTAGCGCGGATCGAAGAGCGGTTCGAAATGCCGGCGCAGCATCGTCTCGATGTAGCCCACATCGAGCAGCGGTGAGAGCGCATTCTGCAAGGCCATCCGCACCGCAGTGCCGCGCTCGGCAACCGCTCCCGGAGGTTCGATCCAATGCCAGGGAGCCCGCCGCCGGCCGGAAAGCGCCCACGCCGTAGCTATGTGATCGCGGCCGCGCCGCGTTTCCGTGATGACTTCATGGCTTACGAGGAGGCCGAGCTTGATGCCCACGCCAGCAAAGCCTATCCCCTCGCCGCGAATCTTCGCTGACGCGGCCACGTCGTGAAAGCGCCTTAGGTCGGACCTTCGCATGCCCGACCCATCGTCCAGAATGACGAGCGCCGCAGCCGCGGCATCTGTGGAGATGCCTATTCTAGAAGCGCCCGAGTCGAGCGCGTTTGCCACGATCTCCGTGAGTACGGTCTCCTCGAGATCGCCTGGATAGGCATCGGCCAGGTCCTCGAGGAGATGAACGAGGTCGACGCGCGTCTCACCCATCGTCCGCTCTTGCTCTGTTGATCTGGGACATGTAGTGGCTGATTCGCAACGGTTGCGGTTGCGTGGGAGCCTAGTATGGCGCTGGGGCGAGCCATTCTCAACAGTCGACGAGGGAAGGCGGTGATCACCCGGTGGCGCAGCGTCACCCGAAGCCTGGCGGAAGTCGGCCTATCGAGAGTGTTCTGTGTCGTGTGCCTCGACTGATCCGTTCCCGATCGTGACTGGTTACCCGTCTCCGGTGGCCATTACAGTCTGACCGAGAATACCTCGACGGAGAGCATCTTCACCTTCACCACCAGGGCCGCGATGAGCGGGGCCGCCAGGGCAAAGCCCTGCGGGCGAGCTGGTTCGAGGTCCAGACGTTCGCCGCGCAGGGCACGCGGTTGGCCGCAAAGGAGTTGGCATGTCAGCCCCGAGGCTGGAAGATGGTGGGCCCGTAACCGAGACCAGGCCCACGCGCGTTCAGAGGAGGACAGATGTCGAAAATCGTGACACTAGTCGCCGTCAGTGCCTTGGCGCTGGCCTGCACAGCCGAATCACCCGAGCCGACTGCGCCGTTCTCCGTGCCGGTGTTCAGCCACCGACCCGCGTCGGCGGGCGCGAACGGCGGCAACTTCGGAACGCACATGTCGGCCGCCGAGGAGGTCGCGCCTGGCGTCGCGAGCGAATCCAAAGCGCAAGGCAACGCGATCTTCCAGCTGAGCGGCGATGGAACCTCGCTGAGCTACAAACTGATCGTCGCCAACATCCATAACGTATTCCAGGCGCACATTCACCAAGGTGCCTTCGGGTCGAGCGGAGGGGTCGTCGTGTGGCTCTATCCGTCCACCACACCGGGTGCAGGCCCCACCGGCGGCGGCCGCATACAGGGCGTCATCGCCGACGGGACGATCACCTCGGCCCAGCTGGTCGGACCGCTCGCCGGCCAGGACCTTTCGGCGCTAGTGGACCTCATCAAGAACGGTCTCACCTACGTCAACGTGCACACCAGCGACGGGGTACCACCGACCAACACCGGTCCCGGCGACTTTCCGGGCGGGGAGATCCGCGGGCAGATCGAGCACCGCGGTCACTGATTCAGGTTGCACATCGGCGCGCGCGGGCGACGAGCTCGCGCGCGCCGCCTCATTCCGGACACAGAAGCGCTGCAGCGTGCAGCAGAATTCCCAGTCCATGGACCCGGGGGCGCCTAGTGCGTTGCGATCCGGACCAACCGTCGAGGTAGGCTGCCTAGCGCT
This sequence comes from Gemmatimonadaceae bacterium, assembly GCA_041743285.1. Taxonomy (GTDB): domain Bacteria; phylum Gemmatimonadota; class Gemmatimonadetes; order Gemmatimonadales; family Gemmatimonadaceae; genus JALZIF01. The sequence goes on along the minus strand of JBGTNB010000232.1, from coordinate 4,510 downwards.
ACTGGCTGACCAGGGCCAGGATGTTGCCATCGGGGTCCTTGAGCCAAGCCATCTTCATCGGTCCGGACTCGTGCACATCCCCTTTCCGTGTGGTATCGGGGAGATCGTAATGCTCGAACTCGACTCCCTTGGCCCTGAGTAAACGCACGATGTCGTCGAGCGCGGCGCCAACCGTCCAGGTTGCCGCCGTCGCTTTGTTTGTGCCGGCGAAGCTGGACTGGTATACGAGCACCTGCGAGTTGCCGCTCCGGTAGACGAGCGCTCCCGGTTCCATGTTCTCGGCGACCTCCAATCCGAGAACCGTTCCGTAGAATTTTTTGGCCGCTGCGAGATCGCTAACGGCGATCGTTGCGGAGACGTCCTTGTTTCCGAGCATGGATCCATCCTCCTGCGGGTGGTCTCGGCTGGGTGAAATCTGGACATACGCCGAGGGTCGAATTCACGGGTGCTCAGGCACGTGGGTCGTCATGATCGCTGCCATTCGAGGCGCCGCAAAGCCTAACGCGGAGTGTCCGGAAGACTCGCGGAGGACGTGCATTACAACGAACTGCCGAGTGCCCGAGCGAACTGTCCCGCACTCGGAAAGCGGTGCTCCGGATCCTTGGCCAGTCCCTTGGAGATCACAGCTGCGGTCCGTGCACCCAACGATGGGCAGAGGTCTCGCACGTCGGGGGCCCGCGCTCGCAGGTGCTTGGCGAGCACGATCTGTGGGGTCGGTCCAGTGAACGGCGGCATGCCGGCAAGCATTTCGTAGACCACGCACGCCAGCGCGTAAACGTCGCTCCGGCCGTCGAGCTCCTTTTCGCTCACCGCCTGCTCTGGGCTCATGTAGTGCGACGTGCCGACTACGAGTCCAGTGGCGGTGAGGCGTTCCCCGCTAGCGGCCACGATCGCGCGAGCCACTCCGAAATCGACCACCCTCGCGCCGGCATCATCCAGCAGAATGTTCGCCGGCTTTACGTCACGGTGTACCACGCCCAGGGAGTGAGCGTAGTCGAGCGCGCTGGCTACATCACGCGCGATTGCCAGCGACCTGCCTGACGGCAGGTGCCGATCCCGCGCCAGCAGCCGGGAGAGCGGCTCCCCCAGCACGCGGGGCATGACGTAGAAGAGCAGCCCAGCCGCTTCTCCCGACTCCAACAGCGGAACAAGATTCGGATGCCGGAGGCGCGCCATGATCTCTATCTCGCGCAAAAAGCGTTGTGTGCCGAGCTCGCGTGCGAGTGCCGGCCGCAGCACCTTGATCGCCACCTGCGATTGCTCGCGCTCGTCAAGCGCGGCGAACACCATCGCCATGCCACCGCGTCCGATCTCTCCCTCGACGGTGTAGCGTCCGCTCAATGCGCTGGCGAGCAGCTCGGGAACTGCTGCCTCTGCCTGTGAGGTACGCACACCAAGATCCTGAATCATTCCGCTCGCACGCTCTCCCGCATGCCCCGTTAGGAATCCCGGCGCACCAGCTGCCTTCGCGCAGGCATCCATGTACCGCTGCACTTCCCGGTGAAGCACCGCATCGGAGGCACATTGGTGTCCGATGAATGCTGCACGATCGGAAGCCGGAAGGTCGAGAGCGGCGTCGGCTATCGCGCTGATCACACCCCACCGCTCGGCGTTGCTGCTGGCGTGGAGCTGCTGCTCCTGAGGAATAGTTGAAGGGTTAGGCTCAGCCGGCATCGGGGCGCAGCTCCTGGTATAACCATCCTCGCGCCTTCACCCAGTCCCGTGCGACCGTTCGAGAGGTGACCCCCAGAACTTCGGCGGTCTCGGCTTCCGTCAGGCCGGCGAAGTACCGGCACTCTACCACGCGGCCCATTCGCTCATCGAGTGTGGTAAGGCGCTCCAGCGCCTCGTCGAGCGCGACGAGTTCGTCGGCGCGCTCGGCGGCGGCGAGGGCGTCCGAATCCTCCAGGTCATCGAGCGAGATTTGATGTTGCGCGCCGCCGCGCCGAAGAGCCCGGTGACGCCTGGCATAATCGACGAGAATGCGCCGCATTGCGCGGGCGGCGATGGCGAAGAACTGCACGCGGTGGGACCACTGCGCTCGCGTCTGGTCCACCAGCTTGAGATAGGCCTCGTGAACTAGCGCGGTAGTGGATAGGGTGTGTTCCGAGCGCTCGGCGCCCAGCTGGCGGTGCGCGATCTTGCGCAGCTCCTCGTAGACGAGCGGTGTGAGCCGGTCGAGGGCATCCGGCGCGCCGTGTCGTAAGGCAACGAGAGCGTCGGTGATGTCGTGCTGAGGAGGGCGATCGCCCCGCCACGCCTGCCCAGCCTGCATGCGTCACCTCAAAATGCCGCCGTCGTGCGCACCGATGTCTGATTTCGACTGGCGTTCTGCGCGTCTACCTGTGCGGCACCACCTGTACTTCGGACGAAGGTACGATCCGGTGGTCCGCGTCGCAACGGATCGCGCTCTCCGAGTCGCAATATCGACCGGCGGCCCGCTCGAGCGCATTTAACGAGGAGGAATCGATGCGCAACTTTGGACGAGTTTACGCCATGTCTGTCAGGCAGGCCGCGCTTTTCGCGCTCGTCGCGGCGCTCGCAACGGGTGCAGCCGCGCAGCAACCGCTGGCCGACGTGAAAGTGCACGGCTCGACGGTGACCGAAAACAATGCGCGCGCCGATACGCTCGAGCGGCGGGCCGACGCCTTTCTTCTGACTCCCCGACACTGGCGCAAGGCTGCCCAGCTGCACCGTAGAGCAGGGGAGCTGCGCAGCGAAGATCCGAGCAGCGTTCGAAGCTTTCGCATGGCAGCGTGGCTGTACCATGCGACCGATGCTCCGGGCCTGGCCCGGTCGATGATGGAAAAGGCAGCCGAGCGTGCGGCGGCGGTGGGTGATGTGGAGCAAGCGGCGGTCTCGTACATCGACGCGGCGCTGCTCGCGTCGGCCGAGGACCACAACCGCGTGCCGAAGTTGTTGAGGAAGACTCGCGTGCTGCTGGACGCGCCGCTGTTTCCGGCGGAGTCGCGCGCTGATCTGCTGCGTCGAATTCAGGGCACGTCGCAGCTGGCCGTGGCGTGGAACGAGTCACGGTAGGGCAGAAGCCGCCCCGCCCCACTTGTCCAAGTGGGGCGGGGCGGTTTTCGCGCGCCGCGCACGCAATGACTCCGGCTCTGGACGCGCGGAACGGAAGCGCACAAGTTGCAATGTTGGTCATCCGGGGGTGGAATGCCGGAAGGCTCGACCACCCGCACATCCTCCTGCTACTCGATTCCGGTGATGCGGACGGCCTGTTGTACTACGTCATGCCGTACGTAGACGGCGAGTCGCTGCGCGACCGTCTGGCTCGCGAGAAGCAGCTGCCGCTCCAGCGACTGTCGACCAAGCGCTGGTGCGCGCGCTGGCGAAGGTGCCGGCCGATCGCTTCGCGACTCCTCTGGAGTTCGCCGCCGCGCTCACGGGCCCCGGAGCGGTCCCATTGAAGACGGGGCTGCAGACGCGCGGCCAGACTTGGATGAGGGGCCTATGCTGCTGCCAACTTGCGAACCCGCAGCCGTTTGCGCGAACGCTCCGCACGCCAGAGATCGTACTGCATCTGCTGGTGAAGCCAGCTCTCCGCGGTGGTGTTGAATGCGATGGACAACCGAATCGCCATCTCGGGGCTGATGCCAGCTCGCCCGTTCAGAATGGAGGACAGCGTGTTGCGGCTGACGCCGAGCGAGTCGGCGGCTTCGGTGACGGTCAGATGCAAGGGTGCCAAGCAGAGATCGCGCAGAATTTTGCCGGGGTGCGGCGGCTGGTGCATTTGCAAAGGCTTCATCTATGGTAATCCTCGTAGTTCACGTCCGTGACGTCCGTCCCCTCGAATCGAAACGTCACCCGCCAGTTGCCGCTCACGCTCACTGCCCAAGTGCCTTGTCGGGCGCCTTTCAGTGGATGGAGTTCGAGGCCGGGAAGGCCCATGTCTCGGGGTTCCTTCGCCACGCTGAGTCGCCCGAGAATCAAACGGAGCCGAGTAGCGTGCTTGCTTTGAAATCCAGCGGTTGAGCCGTGGCTGAACAGGCGCTCCAGGCCCTTGTGTCTGAACCGACTGATCGCCATGGATCAGTGTAATGCGTAACGTGGCAGATGGCTACCATGCGAAGCGGTTCCGAGGCCCTCAGACGCGTGCTGACTAGCGGTCCGCTAATGCACGTTCCATCGCGATTTTCGCTTCCCTACCGCGACTCGGCGATCACCGCGACGGACGCATGTCTCACTCCGCTCTGGACGAGACGCGCCAAAATAGGCAAGTTGCAAACGTTGGTTCCCGGGGAGGTGGCATGCCCGAAGTGCGCGAGCGCCTCCAAGCCGCACTCGCCGACCGGTACACCATCCAGCGCGAGCTGAGTCGTGGGGGCATGGCGACGATCTATCTCGCCGCGGATATCAAGCACCGCCGCGTTGTGATCCTCAAGGTCATCAAGCCCGAAGTCGCCCATGCGCTAGGCAGCGAGCGGTTCCTAGGGGACCCGCTGGACAGTCCCTAGAGTGCAAGCGCATTGTAGCGTGCGGACGCCAGCGGTGC
>JBGTNB010000231.1:0-3393 GCA_041743285.1 Gemmatimonadaceae bacterium | reverse complement strand
CTCGGGAGCTGCGTGCGCTCGAGGACCAGGTGGCGGCCGCGGTGCGCGGTGACGGCGGCTTCGCGGTCGTGATCGGCGAGGCGGGAGCGGGCAAAAGCCGCCTGCTGTACGAGCTTCGCAGCCGCGCGACGAGTACCGGAGCGCGAGTCGTACTGGGACGTTGCGACGCCTATGGCGGGACCACACCGTACATGCCTTTCGTACAGGCACTGCGCGATCTGCTGGGAGTCGGCGCGGCACGCGCGGTGAGCGATGCGAATGTCGCCTCGGCGGTGAGCGAGATCGATGAATCGCTCGCTGAGTTCCTGCCGCTCTACTGCGCGCTGCTGTCGGTGCCTGGCACGGAGCACCCGCTGCCGCGACATCTTCAGGGGGAGCACCTGCAGGCGGCGATGCTCGACGCGCTGGCAGCCATCGTCACGCTGCACGCGCGCAAACGTCCGACGGTTCTGCTGCTCGAGGACTGGCACTGGGCGGACGAAGCATCGCGTGCGGCGCTAGAGCAAATCGCGCAGATCGCCCCCGCGCATCCGCTCATTCTCATGGTAACGAGCCGCCCCGAGGGAAATACCAGTTGGACCACGGGGGAGGGCCGCACGGTCGTGCATCTTGGCCCGCTCAACGCCGAGGCATCGGCCGAGATCGTGCGCGGTGCGCTACGCGGCTCGCAGGTCGCGCCATCGCTCGCGCAACAGCTACACGAACGGACCGGGGGCAATCCTTTCTTTCTCGAGGAGACTTGTCAGGCGCTGCTCGAGGAAGGCGCAGTGCAGGTGCACGACGGCATCGCGACGACGAAGGAAGGGACGGCCGAGCTACAGCTTCCGGAGACGGTACAGGCGGTGATCCGTACCCGGCTCGACCGCCTCGAGCCCGCAGCGCGCGACGCACTGCGCATGGCATCGGTGATCGGCCGGGAGTTTGGACAGGGAGTGCTCGAGGACGTGGCTGGCCCGGCGCTCGAAGTCGGACTGCAGCTGGAGCGTTTGCGCAGAACTGGCCTCGTGCAGCAGACGGATGTGGTACCCGAGCCCGCCTACCGGTTCAAGCACGTTCTTACGCAGGAGGTTGCGTACGACACGCTGATCGAGCACCAGCGGCTGACACTGCATGCCGCCGCCGGCCGCTCCATTGAACGACGCTACGCTGACCGGCTGGACGAATATCTCGACCGCCTGGCCCACCATTTCGGCCGGGCGGGCGAGTGGATGTCAGCGACTCGTTATGGAATCAGGGCGGCCGACCGGTCGCACGCGCTCAGCCAGTTCGCCGATGCGCTGGGAATGCTCGAACGTACTGAGGCCTGGGTCGCCTACCTTCCCGACGGACCGGAACGGCGCGAGCTGCGCGCCGACATCCTGCTCCGGCAGGAGCGGCTGTGCGAGACACTCGGATTGCGCGCGCGACAGCTGGCGATCGTCGATGCCCTCATCTCGCTGCTCGCGCCGTTCGGTGGCTCGTCCAAGCTGGCCGAGGCGTACCTGAGGCAGGGTGATGTATTCACCCTGCTTCGGCGGTTTGACGCCGCCGACCGCGCGTTGGGCACCGCGCTTCGGATCAGTCGCGAGCTTGGCGATCTGCCTGCCGAGCGCAATGCGCTGCGCAGTATGGGCCTCCTGAGATCGCACGAGCGTCGGCCGGAAGAGGCGATCAAGATCTTCGAGCAGGCACTCGCGCTGGACGTGGAGCTCGGAGAAACACTGGCGGCGGCCGGCGATGTCGCGAGCCTAGGCAACGTCTTGCGAAACATCGGACGGCATAACGAGGCACTCGAGGCGCTGGAACAGGCGCTCGAGTATCTCAGCGAGCACGACGATCCGAGCAAGTGGGGTGCGTTAATGGTCGTCATCGCTTCGGTGTACCGCGACCTCGGTGACACCGACACCGCCCTGCGGTACCTCGTGAAGACGCGTGACGTGGCGCTCGAGCGGCGCCTGCCAATCATGGTGTCGTTCAGCATGCCGGCCATCGCACACATTCATCTCTTGCAGGGCAGAATCGAGGAGTGCCTGGCAACTTATCGTCAGGCAGCCGACCTCAGCCGCCGTGCACGCCACGCCGATGGCCTGGCGCAATCGCTGAGGGCGCTCGGGGAAGTCCTTGTCGGGCTCGGCCGTCATGCCGAGGCCATACCGCCGCTTTGCGAGGCGTCGGAGCTGCTCACCCAGCTCGAGGATCACGACATGCGGTCGATGGTCTGGCGCCGCCTGGCTGTCGCATACGAGCGCAGCGGGCAGCCCGACGCTGCGCACGACGTTTGGGAGCGTGTACTAGAGCGGAGTGCAGCCACCGGGGACTCCGCGGGCGAGGCGCTCGCCCTCGAGGGGATTGCGCGCTGGTCCCGGCAGCGTGGAGTACGAGACGCGGCAATCGGCCATTACGAGCATGCGCTGGCCCGCGCGGTGAGCGCGGGGGACCGTGAGCGCGAGTTGACGATTCGCAATACGCTCGGCCTGCTTCGCTGGGAGGATGGCGCGTACACCGAGGCGCTCCGCCAGTACGAAGCTGCGCTGCGCATCTGCCGGGAGGTCGACGACCGGGTCCACGAGGGGCTCGTGCTGAACAGCCTGGGCGCGACCTTGCTCCAACTACGTCGCTATGACGAAGCACGCACGGCACTCGAGGAGGCCACGCGAGTCAATCGCGCCACTGGACAACGCCAGCTCGAGTCACACTCCGAGGCGACACTGGGCGATGTGCTGCTGGCGGTGGGCCGTGCCGGCGAGGCGCGCGATGCTTTCGAGCGTTCTCTGGCCATCCGTCCGGAACTCGGCGACCGGCGGGGCGAGGGCTGGATGCTCGAGCGCATCGCCAGAACTCTGCGCGCCGCGGGTGAGTTTGATGAGGCAACCGCGACCATGGAACGAGCGCTGGCCGTTTCGGCCGAGATAGGCGACAGCGCTCTGGCGACTGCAGCGTCAGCCGCGCGAAACTGATTCAACAATCCAGCGATTCCCCGGGAGGCACCAATGCCGCGGTACATAATCGAACGCAATACAGGCCAGCTTACGGCTGAGCAGCTCCACGCCGCCGGCGTGAGGTCCAATGCGGTCCTCGGCGGAATGCCGGAGGTCGTCTGGATAAAAAGCTACGTCTCCGACGCCGAGGGAAAGATCTACTGCGAGTACGAGGCACCTAACGCAGAGGCGGTGCTCGAGCACGCACGCCGCGCGGGACTGCCGGCAGACCGGATCTCTGAAGTGGCGCTGGAGATCAGTCCGGCGATGTTCATGTGATTGCGGGAAGCGGGAAGCGGGATGCGCGACGCGGGAAGCGGGAAGCGGGAAGCGGGAAGCGGGACGCGGGACGCGGGACGCGGGAGGGGGGTGGGGGGTGGTGGGAGTGCCGAGGGTGTGACGGCGGCACATCTGGAGGAGATTATCGCGCTATACG
>JBGTNB010000230.1:0-5068 GCA_041743285.1 Gemmatimonadaceae bacterium | reverse complement strand
ATGAAGCTACCGCCGAAGTTACGGCAGGCTTTCTCGTAGGAGCGGCCGACGTCGATGATCCAGACCCGGGCGCCGGTGCCCAGATACGCGGCGGCGATTTCGTTTAACAGCAGCGATTTTCCGGAGCCCGAAGTGCCGGCGATAGCGACGTTGTAGTTGCCGGCCGGGTTGTCGTAGACATCGAGCTGCATGACCTGGCCGCGCCGGCCTCCGAACAGCAGTACCGGGGTGCCAGTGCCCTGCCATTCGGCGATCAAGGGGGCGAGGTGCACGGCATTTGAGGAAGTCTTGGTGCTGACTCGCTTCATGCGCTTCAGGTCCCCGTGGAATGGTACCGACAGGGTCATGGGCAGCGAACCAATCAGCGCCTGCGTCATCATCATGGTGTCGTTGGTGAGCTCGAACCCGCGCGCTCGGAAGATTGACCGTGCGGCCTGCTCGGCACGGGTGATGTCATCGGATGGCGCGAACAGGGCGACCTGGTGCACCAGATCGACCAGTTGCTGGCCGTCATCCATTGCCTTCAAGACGACGTCCCAGTCGGCCTTGCGCTCGTGCAGGTCAGGGAGGAAGCGGGCCATGTAGCTCGTGGCGTTGGTGGTGGCGCGCGCAGCCTTGAGAAAGGCCCAGTTGCGCGTTGCCTCCGCATCGAGCACCTTCACGCCGAGGGTCAACATGAACGGGCAGGGGTACTGGAGAGTGCTCTGATACAAGTCGCCAATCAGGCTCCCCATGTTCCAGAGTGCGAAGCGAGGCGGAAATGACCGCACCGAAAGCAGCCGCAGTTCGCTGCTTCTCGCTTCGGCTGGGTTGAAGAGATCAATGCCGGTCTGCCGAATCCGCATGCGGGTCGCTCGATCAATGACCTGATCGCGAAGCTCCCGGCCCTCGTCATAGGTGAGTGGAAGACAATCGCCCGTCTGGCGATGCGGATCGATCAGCGCGGAGATCCAATTGATGAGGTCGCCCGCTGTCCATGCCCGCGACGGGAAACCTGCCGCGTGCAGGGTCGCCCGGGCGCTGTCGCGCAGCAGCAGCAGGTCGTCGAGGCGGGCGAGATCCTCCGGGTTGCCCGGAATCGAGATGCTGATCAGCAGACGAAAATCCCGGAACAGGTAGCTTTGTGCGGGCAAGAGCGACGCCCTGCTGCCGGCGAGGTAGTGTTCCACACGTCGCCTCGCCATGATGCGGTGAATGTTGGTGTGGCGCCCGGCCCGGCCGAGGATCGAGAACTCCGGCACATCGTCATCGGGCAGGCGAAGTGCGGCGTAGCGCGCGAGCGGACCGCGAATGGCGGGGCTCGCATAGAGGTGAAACTGGATGCCGGTGCCTGGCGGCGATGCGGCATAAAGCGCGGTGAGGACGCGCGTCATCTCCTCGTCGGCACCGGACTGCGGCCGTACTTCCAGGCAGAAGCCGAGCGAATCGCGATTCACGAACACCTGGCGGTCTTCGAGGTACGCGCGATAGGGAAGCCATTCCGAGAAGGCAGCCGCGTCCTCGGCTGAAACGGCGGACTCCCCTTGCGATCGTGGAACAAGGTCCGACGCCTTCGCTCCGGAAAGCGCGGATTCGAGGTCGGCGAGCAAGGTGCGAAGCACGATTCAGCGCTCCGCAGGGGCCGTCTCGGACCCCGATGACAAGCCTGCGGGAGGTAGCGGAAACAGAGTCGGAGCCTGCGGCGCCTCGGTCGGTGCCTTCGCAGGCGAGGGCTCCTGAGTCGGGGATATTGGAGGGGCGACACCGTCCACGCGGGAACGTGACACCGGCCGCACGTGCTCGATGAGCCAGCGCCCGGTATCGGCGACTACATGAACCAGTGCCTCTTCGTGGAGATCCCCGTCGGCGTCTTCCCACGGCGCGATCCACACTCGGAGCACGCGCGGATTGGATCGAATCGAGCTGCCGGCCACGGCGGCGGGCCTGCCGGGTGCGATGGAATTGGCGCCATAGATCGCTGGGGCGGCCGAGGGGGAATTTTTCTCGGGCGGCTTCGCTGGCTTTGGCATGCCTTGGGTCGAATTCGCATAGACGCCGGAAACGGATGTGCACATGGCGCCCTCGGGCGCCTTGCACGCGTAGTTCTCCGTCCCCCCGACGCCCGACAAGGTCGATGCGCAGCCACAAAGCGCCAGGGCGAGTAGAAGCGGCGGCGCGACTGCGACTCGATTCATCGTGCTGCACCCTTCGCCGACACGGGGCCTTCTGCGCTGGCCGTGGAGCGCGCAAGCCATGCTTCGATCTGCGCGTTGCTCGCGGCGCCGGGGAGTACGCGGCCGTCGGCGGCGACAAGAGTGGGCGTTCCCGAAATGCCGAGGCGATCGCCAAGGGCGACGTTGCGATCGACGGGGTGCGGACATTCCTTTGCCGAGATTTTCTCGTCGCGCCACATCAGGGCATGCCAAGTCGCAACCCGATCCTTGGAGCACCAGACGGCAATCGCCTTGCTCCGTGCCTCGGGATGCAACGATGCGATCGGCATCAGGAAGGTATAGATCGTGAGGTCGGTGAGGCTCTTCATCTCCGCTTCGAGCCTGCGGCAGTACGGACAATCGGGATCGCTGAAGATCGCGAGCGTGCGCGCGCCGGTGCCGCGCACTTCCTTCACCGCATCCGCCAGAGGCAGGGACGAGAACTCGATGCGCGCGAGCGAATCCTTGTGTTCCGCCGTGAGGTCGCGCTGCATTTTCATGTCGTAGAGATGGCCGAACAGGAAGTACTGGCCGGTCTCATCGACATAGGCGAGGTTCGCTCCCATGACCACCTCGAAAACACCTGGCCAAGGTGTTGTGTTGACTTCGCCGAAACGCGTGGCGGGATAGAGGTTTTGCAGTCGCTCGGCCATGGTGGTCGGCGTCGGTGCCGCAGTCTGCACAACGGTCTGCGCCGAGGAAGGAAGTGCGAAGGCCGCGCCGAGGAGGTAAAGGCACAGCGCGCTGCGAAGTCTACTGGTCGTCATCGTCGTTTCTCCTTAAGGTTTGTGTACGTTCGGTGAGTTGCGGAAACTCCTCGCGATCCTGGGACGAGGCGTCGAGGGAACCCTGCAAAGAGACGCCCTGCGTGATCACCACATCAACCGTGCGTCCGGCGTCCACTTCGATCACAGGGAACACTTTTTCCGCGAGGCTGATGTAGTACTGCGCGAGCCGCTCCAGAGCGCGGCCGACACCGGTGCCGAAGCCGGCCTCGAACTGCTTGCCCGGATCCACGGCGGTGGTCGCACCAAGCGGAGAGACAGACAGCGTGGTCGAGCTTTGCTGGAAGGCGTGGCCGATGCCGCTCGCCACACCGGCGAGCAGCGCGTTCGCGAGCAACTGGCCCTGCTTTGAAACCAACCGTCCCCGCATGCCGGCCTTACCGTCCTCGCCGGCCACGTATCCCTTGACCGGGACATCGATTGCGGTTCCGTCGCGCATGACACAGGAAAGCGACTCAGTACGAATGTAGGCGCGTTCGGAACTCATGTCGCCATAGCCTGCGCCGACCACGAAGCATTCCTTGATCCGCGAGCGGAAGTGGTTGGGCAGCACAGCGTTGTCCACCAGCCGCAAAAGCACGGGTTGGGGGTTGCGTTGTGCCTGTCCGCCAGTGGGGGCGTCGAGACCGCCCAGCAGGATCGCCCGAGTAAATGCACCGCTCGGGATATACCTGCGGGAATCGCGCGCCGGAGTGTTCGCAGCCTTGGATGCGTCCGGCGGCGCCTTCCCTGTCTTCGAGATGGTTCCGTCGGAAAGAGAGACGCTCACGATGCCGGCGGGAGCGACCGGCCCACCGCCAATAGCAGGCGATGCGGGAGAGGCGAAGGTCGAGATCGATCCGGGTCGAGGTGGCGGAGGCGGGGGCAGCCGCTGTGGGCCGCCATCGGATTGATCCCCACCAGATCGATCCGGTCCGAAGTTCGGGCGGACAGCGGGAGCGGCAACCGGCGGCGGAGGCAAGGTCGTGAGCCCCGTCTGCTCCAGTTTTTTGAGCCGTTCCATCATCTCCTTGTTCTGGCCCTCCAATTCGCCATTCCGCTGTGACAATTCGCGCGACCTCTGCTCGATGCTCTTCAGTTGAGCGTCGGCCTGACCCCGCCAGGCGTCCTTGGGATCGACCTGGCCGCCGGGGGCGAGGATGTTGGTGGTTTTCGGCTTCACCGTGCGCTCGCCCGAATCGCGCGAGCCGGTCAGCGACACAGAGAGAAGCGCGGCGACGACGATGATCGCGGCAATACCTGCCAGCAGCAGGTACTGGCGTCGCTTCACCGCGGAAGGATTAACCGGAGAAGATTCAGTCATTGGCGCGCCGCTCCCGGATCACAAAAAGGTTCGTCGATTCGCCCGGGCGCAGGTTGCCTTGTTCCAGACTAACCGCCATGACGCCGGGCTTATAGAGGTCGCGTTCGGCGAGGTTCACGTCAGCGCTTCCGATATTGGCAAGCTGGTACTTCTCGCCGACGATTCCGGCACCCAGCCACGCGCGCTGCAGCGTCAGGCGAACGCCCGGCCAAAGTGCGAACTGCTGTCCGGGTTCCCGCACTTCCATGTCGTCGGGAAGCGCATCGCCTGCCATTGCCAGTAGCAGGTTCTTGATCGTGCGCACGTGCAGGCCACTCCTCTCCATGCGAGAAGCGGACTTCAGGGGATCACGCGCCTCCCGGATCACGATGGTGTCACTCGGGGTATCGACCGGCTGCAAGAGCAGGGCGACCGTGCTGCGCTCGGAGGTGACGAACAGATTGATCGGCTTCGTGCTGTCGGGTGATACCGGGCGGATGAAGATCTGACCTTTCTCCTCGTCCTTCTCCAGCACGAACTCGCCGGCGTTGCCGGTGACCTTGCGGATTCGGCTGCGCTCGAAGCTGATGCGCGTAATTTCCTTCTGCGAGATCTTGCCGAGCACAGTTTCCCCGTCCTTGGCGTCCAGAATCTGGAGCGCGGAGGCGGGGTTACTGAGCGCCAGCAGCAGCGGAAGAAGGACGAGGCTGGGTTTCAAGAGGGTCATTGGGATTGGTCTCCCGGAATGCTTTGAGGAACATACGGCCGCCGGAGTACTGGAGCTCGATGGCGTAACCCTTCGAGACTTC
>JBGTNB010000229.1:0-2661 GCA_041743285.1 Gemmatimonadaceae bacterium | reverse complement strand
CCGCGCTCCGCCTCCTGAACCACCGTCTCGGCGGCCGGTACTCCTTCGCGTAAGGCGCCGACCCGGCTGTCGAGCTCCAACAGCTCATCGCGCCACGCCGACATGTCGCGGCTCGCAAGCGTCAACTCCACCTGAAACCGTCGGGTAGTCAACTCGGCATGGCGCTCGGCCCGGCGACGCTGCCTGGCAAGGGACCGTACCTGGCTGTGCACTTCGTTCACCAGGTCGTCGAGCCGCGAAAGGTCGATCGCCGTTTCCTCGAGACGGCGCTCCGTGCTGCGGCGCCGGTCCCGGTAGAGGCTGACTCCGGCTGCCTCTTCGAACAGCTCACGCCGCTCGTCGGGGCGATCGGAGAGCAGGGCGTCGATCATCTTCGCCTCGATCACGACGCCGGAGTCGGCACCGAGCCCCGTACCGCGCACCAGATCCTGGATGTCGCGAAGCCGGCAGATGGCGCCGTTGAGCAGGTAGTCGCTCTCTCCCGAGCGCGAAAGCCGCCGCGTGATGACGACCTCGCGATAGGCGATTGGCAGCTGCCCATCCGAGTTGTCGAACACCAGCGACACCTCGGCGATGTTGACGGGCCGCCGGGCGGACGAGCCCTGAAAGATGACCTCCTCCATCTTGGCGCCGCGGAGAAGGCGCGCGCGCTGCTCGCCGAGTACCCAGCGCACCGCATCCGATACATTGGATTTGCCGCATCCGTTAGGTCCGACGATCGCCGTGACTCCGGATTCGAATCGCATGTCCGTCCGGTCGGCGAACGACTTGAACCCGTGCATTTCCAGTCTGGTCAGCCGCACTAGAACGCTCTCCCTACTCGATAGGCGATGACCGCCGCCGGGGCGATCGTACGATGGGCAGCCAGGGCGACGGCGGCCTGTTCCCGCGTTTCGTATGCACCGGAATATACGGCGATGCTGGAATCGGACGTACGCAGGGCGAACGCCGGCACTCCGCGCGCCCGCCATGCGTCCAGAGTATCCCGGGCCGCGGCGCTGTCGCCGAGCGTCGTGAGGCGCAGCGAGAGTGGCGCATTGAGAAGGTAGCCGCTCTCCGGCTCGAGCGTCCGATTGGCACGCAGCGCCTGCAGCATTGCGGTGGCTGCCGACTCATTCGGAAACGCGCCGACCGAGACGCGATACCATGGTGTGTCGGGCGAGAATGTGGATGCCGGCAGGCGGCTCAAGTTCTGCGACAGTCTGAGTCGAGCGGCACTCGAATCGGTTACATTGGCAAGCACGACTACGTAGCCAGCTGCGACGGCTGAATCGTCAGGATTGACTATTCTCTCGATCGCCAACGGCTCCGGTGCACCCGGTTCGGTTGGCGCCGTGAGCGGTGCGGATGCGGCGAAGAATCCGAACCGGTCGCGATTGAGCCATCCCATCACTGCTCCGATCCCGAGCACCAGCCCGGCGGCGATGGCGATCCAGAGCCCGATGCTCGCGCGCTCCTCGACGCGCCGCACTCCGCCCGATCGCATGCGCAGCACCTCGACGGCGTCGGGAGTCGACCTGCGGGAGCTGACGCGGCGCACCGGCTGCGGCTCCGGAGCGTACGATTGAGGCATCTCCTCGGGATCGCCGCCAGCGGACGCGATAACCGGTGCGACTCCGGGTACCCGCGCCATGTCGACCCTGACGATGCCGCCTAGCGCGTGCGCCAGCGCATCCACGCCCGGAGCCCCCTCCGGGACCACGGCGAGGAGCAAGGCGCCGGTCTCGCGAAAGCCGTTTGCCAGACGGCGCCATCTGTCATCACGCAGTAAAACGGGATAATCGATGGGGCCCGGTCCGCTCTGCATTATGAACAGGTTGCCGGCCCGATCGATCGGGTGCGCGATTCGATTGAGCGAGACGCCGTGGATGAACGCGTCCATCAAACCGTGGACCATTTCATTGGGCACCAGCGACTGCAGCGGTGCGAGCTCGCCCACCAGGTCACCGACAGCTACCCGACGCCTCCGCGCCTGCGACTCGGCGATCCCGAGTGCCACCTCTGCTGCATCCTCCGCATTGCGTCCAATGATCACTGCCGCCGAGTGCGCGTCGAGCGTGGCGGCGATTGCCTGGCCCTCTTCGCGCCAGCGGTTCCTCGTCCCCGATTCCGTCACCTAGGGCGCCCCCTCGTATACCCAGTAGGGCTTTGCGCTCTGCTGACCGGCCGACTCAGCATCTGCGCGAGAACGGAAGGGCCCCGCTACCACCCGATGCACGACACTCTCGCCCACCGTGGTGGCGAGCACGCGAACGGTTGCCATAACGCGTGCTGTCGAGGTCCCCTCACGTATTTCGCGAACGAGCTGCATTGCCGCATCCCGGTCGCGCAGAGCACCAAATTGCAATGTGAACTCTCTAGCCACCGGGAGCGCGTCCGGCGCTGGCGGAGGGTCGAACACGGTTTCGCTCGGCGGTGTGGGAGCTGTATCGCTCGCCGCCAGCTGGCCGGCAAAGGGGTTCTCGACCGCGGTATCGTCAGGCACTTCGGCCACCTCCGGCTCCACCACCGGCTCGGGTTCCGCTTCGGCGAGCCGGGGGCGGAAGCCGTCCCAACTGAAAAAGTACCAGAAGTCGCTTGCGCCCCCCTCGATCTTCGTCTGGTCCTCCTGCAGCTCTCCGCTCACGAGCACCACGTCCGCTCCGCGCACGACTGCTATGC
>JBGTNB010000228.1:0-3544 GCA_041743285.1 Gemmatimonadaceae bacterium | reverse complement strand
GATTCCTGCAAGTGAGTGACGCGGCACTTGCGACACGGCAACCGACGGGTAGCGCTCAAGTCTGTTCGCGGTAGTGCCGAAACTTGGGGCAACGTGAGGAGAGAGACCGATGGATTACCACGAGGAAGGCGCCGAGCAGGCGAATCCCGAGAAGGCGACGGCAAGGCGCGCCGGGTCGCTGGGGTTGGATCGGCTTGCGAAAATTCGCCACCGGATCCTCGATGGTACCTACGATGCCCAAGCTACCGCCACCCAGGTAGCTCGGCGCCTGCTTGGCAGCGGCGATCTTGACTGATCGCTAATGACGGAGAATGAACGCGTGAACCGTCCCGCCAGCGAGCTCCTATACGATTCCGAGGCAGCATTGCGCCTCGTTGCCACGGCGCTTCAGGAACTGCAGGGCTCCCGGGAGCTCCTGAATGCCCCCCCACACGCCCAGCCGAATCGGGAATCGGGAATCGGGAATCGGGAATCGGCAATCGGAAAGGCGGGAAACGGGAAAGGGGAAACGGGAAAAGTCATCGCGCCCTAGCACCGCCGTTCATTCATCCTGCCGGCCACATTTCGTAGTCTTATTACGCACTCGCTTCCGGCGCGCACGGCGAGGCGTTTGATTGCGTTCGTTGACTAATCAACGAAGATTGGGTCGGGGGTCGGGAGGCGAGCGTCGAGCTGAGAAGGCGAACCGCACGTTCTTCCAAAAGCGGATCGAGAGCTTTGGCCGCGGCCAGGCGGCGGGTGCGACCGATAGTTGCCGCAGCTGACGTTCTCAATGGATCGCGCTTCGGCCTATAGCGTAATCCATCTGCAAGGACGCTAAAATGTCGGCCGCGAAGGAAGAGAGGGTTGGTGGGATGAACGTCACGGACAAGGTCCGGGAGAAGTACGGCGAGGCGGCGCGAAGGGTGCTTGCCGGGGAAGGAACTCCCGCCGACTGTTGCGGTTCCACCGGCTGCTGCTCCGGTGTCGCTGCACCGTCATGCGATCCGATCACCGCGCACCTCTACGTCAACGGCGAGACCGCGGATCTACCCTCGGCCGCCGTTCTCGCGTCACTCGGATGCGGTAACCCCACCGCGCTCGCCGAGCTCGCGGCAGGTGAAATAGTGCTCGACCTGGGATCGGGGGGCGGCATAGACGTGCTTCTATCCGCGAGGCGCGTCGGCCCGACGGGAAAAGCGTACGGTCTGGACATGACGGACGAGATGCTCGAGCTGGCGCGGCGAAACGCGACTCAGGCCGGCGTCGGTAACGTAGAGTTTCTCAAGGGACAGATCGAGGCGATCCCGCTGCCTGACGCTTCGGTGGATGTCATCATCTCCAACTGCGTGATCAATCTCTCCGGCGACAAACGGCAGGTATTCGCGGAGGCGTTTCGCGTACTCAAGCCAGGCGGCCGGTTTGCGGTCAGCGACGTGGTGGTCCGAGGGGATCTGCCGCCCGCCATCCGGAGAAGTCTGGAGTTGTGGGTTGGTTGCGTCGCCGGTGCGCTGGAGGAGCAGGAGTTCGTGCACCTGTTAGGCGAGACGGGATTCGAGCAGGTGACAATCGAGCCGACTCGCATTTACCGGAGTGACGACGCGCGCGGATTTCTCGAGGTTGCCGGACTTGGCGTCGATGGGTCGTTGGAGGCGATCGACGGGCGCATCATGGCCTCGTTCATTCGTGCGACTAAACCGGTGCCCTCCGCGATCAAGGTACGCGCCGCTACCGCCGCAGACCTGCCTCACGTCGAACGATTGTTGCGCGATAACGGACTTCCGACCGATGGTATTGCCGGACTCATCGCAACTCATCCGGCCGACTTTCTCGTTGGCGAAGTGGCCGCCGCGGATGGGTCACCGCACACGGTCGCCGTAGCCGGGCTCGAGGTGCGCGGACACTTCGCGCTGTTGCGGTCGACAGCGGTGGATCCGGCGTGGCGCGCGCAGGGGGTGGGCGCCCGCCTGACGAGAGGGCTGATTGCGTTGGCGGAGTCCCGGTCGCTGGAGGCGTTGTATCTCCTGACGACGACTGCCGAGGATTACTTTCCCAGGTTCGGGTTTACTCGCGTCTCGCGCGACGAGGTGCCGGAGGCCATCGCCGCCACGTCCGAATTTCGGACAGCGTGCCCGCAATCGGCTGCTGTGATGAGGCGAGTCTTGCCGGCGGCCTCCCAACGATCGGCGCATGCTTCGCCGTGATTTCACCCGGCTCGCATCCGCCGGGCTCCTCACGGCGTTAGGCGTGCCGCGTGTTCGTCGCGCGGCGGCCGATCCCGTGCTGGTTTCGGGCGATCGCCTGCTCGGCCAGTTGCGCGCGCTTTCCCAGTATGGCCGTACCGAGCGCGGTGGAGTCAACCGCGTCGCCTACAGCGACTTCGATGTGGAGGCGCGCGCCTACGTCAGCGGATTGATGCGGGCGGCGGGACTGGACGTGAGCGTGGATGCGGCTGGAAACATCATCGGCCGCCGGGCAGGTTCCGGCCGCGAGCTCGCGCCTGTCTTGTTCGGGTCGCACATCGATTCCGTACCCGAAGCGGGAAGCTTCGACGGCACCGTGGGATCCATCGCGGCGATCGAGGCCGCGCGGACCATCGGGGAGCGGGGCATTCGTACACGGCACCCCCTCGAGGTCATCATTTTTCAGAACGAGGAGGGTGGGTTGGTCGGGAGCCGAGCGCTGAGTGGCGAGCTCCTGCCGGAGCACCTGACGAGGGTCAGCAGCAGCGGAAAGACGCTCGCCGAAGGAACTGCCTACATCGGTGGTCGTCCCGATCGGCTGGACTCGGCGCGTCGTGCGCGCGGGGATGTGGAGGCGTACCTCGAGCTGCACATCGAGCAGGGAAGTACGCTGGAGCGAGAAGACCGGCAAATTGGCATCGTGACCGGCATCGTAGGCATCAACTGGTGGGACGTCACGGTCACCGGGTTCTCCAACCATGCGGGGACGACGCCGATGGATCAGCGGCAGGATGCGCTGCTGGCGTCGGCCCGGTTCATTGAATCGGTGCACCGGATCGTCACATCCGTGCCCGGACGGCAGGTCGGCACAGTGGGACGGATCGAGGCGCTCCCGGGCGCGCCGAACGTCATCGCCGGGGAGGTTCGGTTGAGCCTAGAGCTGCGCGATCTGGACTCGGCTAAAATCGCCGTATTGTTCGACCGGATTAGCAGTGAGGCGGGGGCGATCGCCACAACGACGGGCACAAAATTCAATATCGTGCCTGCGTTCGAGAGCTTACCGGCGCCGACCGATCCCGGAGTACGTCGCACGATAGCCGATGCGGCGGCTGAGTTACGCATAACAACAATGGAGATGCCGAGTGGGGCCGGGCACGATGCGCAGAGCATCGCGCGATTTGCGCCGGTCGGCATGCTGTTCATTCCGAGCGTGCGCGGGATCAGCCATTCGCCCGGCGAGTTGTCGAATCCCGATGACGTTGTTCGCGGAGCTAACGTGTTGGTAAACGCGGTGTTGGCGCTAGCCGGCCGGTGAATGCCGTTATGAGGCTCACTGGATAGCGTTTCACGTTGTTGCATGGCGGAACGGAACGGCCTCTGGC
>JBGTNB010000227.1:0-5452 GCA_041743285.1 Gemmatimonadaceae bacterium | reverse complement strand
GTCGCGCTTCATGCTCGCCACCCGCTGCTCGACCTGGCGGGCCTGCCTGCGCACCGCCGTCAGGCTTTTGCCCCGCTGCTGTTCGAGCGAGCGCAGCCGCTGCTCCTCCGCTTCCTTCTCCTGCCGGGCGAGCTCGATCTGTTCCTGAAACCTGACGAGATTGGCTCGCTGCCGGCGTGTGCGGTCGCGGAGCTTCTGCACAGTGGCGATCATGCGCTGATCGCGATCGGTGAGAAGCCGCAAGTACTTGTACCGGGCCAGAAGCTGGCCGAAGCTTTCGGCTGTAAGCAGCACCTGATAGGTAAAGAGCGGGCCGCGCTTGTATATCTCGATAACACGGCGGCGCAGCGCGATGTGAGCGGCGAAAAGCTCATCTTCAGTGCGGTCGAGCTCGATCGTTGCCTGCTCGACTTCGGAGCGGATGCTGCCAAGCTGCGTTTCCAGCGATCGCAACAGCCGTGCGGTAACATCCGCCTGACGATCGAGGTTACGCACCTCCTCGGCAAGATCGTGGGCGTTGCCCTGCAGCTCGCGCATGCGCTGTTCGAGCTCGGCGCGCTCGCGGCGAATCTGCTCCAGCCGCTGCTGCTCCTGCCGGATACGCGCCTCGGCGCTTTCCTGCGCTCCAGCAAAACTCGCCAACCCGGCGAGCAGAACGAACAGAATCGTGAGCCAGCGAAATCTCATTACACGTGCTTCAGGTGGCGGCGCACCGCAAACGCGCTTCCCATGAAGCCAAGCAGTCCGCCGGCGGCGATACCGGTCATTGCCATGGAGCGGTCGAGGAATAGCGCATTCACGAAGTCGAGGCGCGTGACCAGCGCGAATGCTCCACGCAGCAGCAGCAGGGCGAGCAGCCCGCCGGCGACGCCGGTTAGCAAGCCCTCCAGCAGAAACGGGCGTCTGATGAAACCGTTGGTCGCGCCCACCAGCCGCATGATCGAGATCTCGCGAGCGCGAGCTAGCACCGCGATGCGAATGGTCGCCGCGATGATGATGATCGCGACCAGCGCGAACGCCGTCCCGAGGGCAACGCCGGTTCCGGTAGCCACCGTACGGATGGCGTCCAGCTGCTGCACGAACTCCTCTCCATAACGAACGTCATTCACGTATGGAATGGCTTCGAGGCTGTCGGCGACCCGCCTGACGGAAACTGCATCGCGAAACCCCTCCTTGAGCTGCACCTCGATCGAGGCGGGCAGGAACTCCGCATCAAACACGTCGCGGAACTCGCCCATGCTCTCGCGTGCCCTGCTCAGCGCTTCGTCGCGCGTGATCGGCGCGGCCCGCTGGACTTCAGCATACTTGGCGACCAGTGCAACGCCATCCGTCAGCGTCGTGACGGACGTCGTGTCATCGACGAAGGCCTGGATCTCGACCCGTTCCTCGACCCGGCTGAACTCCTCCTCGAAGTTGATCGCCACCAGCGCGAACAGTCCGAAGCTGAACAGACTGAACGCCACCATCATGATGCTCAACGCGCTGAGCAGTGGCGCGCGCCGGAAACTGAGCAGCGCCTCACGAATCGTCAGCCGCATGTCAGCGCTCCGTCGTGGCTGGGGCGCCGGTTTCGGCGGAATCGAACACGAGCTGGCCGCGGTTCAATTCCAGTACCCGGTAGTCGTGCCGCCGCACCAGTTCCAGATCGTGTGTGGCCATGAGTACCGCCGTACCCGCCATGTTGATGTCCTGCAATAGCTGAAAGATGCCCCGCGTCGCGCGGTCGTCGAGATTTCCCGTAGGCTCGTCGGCTATCACCACGAAAGGATCGTTGGCGAGGGCTCGGGCGATAGCGACGCGTTGCTGTTCCCCGCCGGAGAGCTGGTTGGGGTAGCTGGCAGCCTTGGAGCCGAGCCCCACCTGTTGAAGGAGCCGTGCAACTTTCCCGGGGATGACGCTGCTCGACGCGCCGGTCACTTCCAGAGCAAAGGCGATGTTTTCCTCGGCCGTGCGGTCGTCTAGTAGCCTGAAGTCCTGGAAGATGATCCCCAGCTTGCGGCGCAGTAGCGGGACTTCGCCTCGCTTGAGCGTGCTCACGTTCATCCCGGCGACCCGCACCTCGCCCGAAGAGGGGCGTTCGTCCGCGTAGCTCAGCTTGAGCAGGGTGGACTTGCCCGAGCCACTGGGGCCGGTAAGGAAGGCAAATTCGCCCTTGCCTATACGGAAAGTGGCGTCCTTCAATGCAGCGCCGGTGCGCGCGTACTCCTTGGTGACGTGCAGAAACCGAATCATACCTCTTTGACGACTGGTCCCGGCTCTCCGTCAGCACCTAGCAGCTTCCAATTTTCCTGACCCGTTACCGTGTCCATCGTTGCCTTGAGCATGCCTATGATCACCGGCCCCAGCAGAATGCCCGCGACGCCGAAGGTATAGACCCCCGTAACCAGCCCCACGAACATCCAGAAGAAGTCCAGCACGCGCGATTTCTCCGCCGCGATCTTTGGTCGTACGTACAGCGAGATCAGCAGCGTGTTCCCGAAGAATCCGACGACCAGAACGATCAGGGCGCTGACCCACGACTCGCCAAAGATGAGCAACCACGCAGCCACCGGAACGTACACGCTCCATGAGCCGACGATCGGGAAAAATCCTATCACGAACGATAATATCGCCAGCACCATGGCCAGCGGCACGCCAAAGATCAGATTCATTGCAAGGATGATGAGCGACTTCAGCGTCTGCGTCAGCAGCGTAGCGTATATCGTACCGTACAGCACGCCGCTCACGTTGTGCTCGAGCGTCGCGGCGAGCGCCTGATAGCGCGCGGGGATGCGTGACCGCACGTAGTCGCCAATGATGGCCCCGCGCGTCAGCACGTAGAACATGGTGAATAGAAAAACGGCCGACGACACGACGAGACCGGCCCCTGCCTCACGAAGGTCGCCCACGATCTCCGTGCCGTAGTTCGACGCGACCAGCACGACATTGCGAATCTGCTCGGTGAAGCTCCGTCCCTCGAGCAGCGGCAGGCGTCGTAATGCCTGATCTACCTGGAGGATGATCTCGTCCTGGTTGGTCCCAACGTAGAACGCCGCATCCCGCAGCTCGATGTAGCTGTAGGCGATTATTCCCAGTACCGGAACGACTACCAGAACTATCGTGAGCAGCGCCGCACCAGATTGCCCGCCTACTACAGGGGACAACCGGGTGCATAACGGGCGCAGATATGTAGCGAGAATGAGCGCCAGCAATCCTGCGATGAGGACCGTCCGGACCATCCAGAGGAACAATCCGAGGACGATGAGGAACAGTACGGACGTAATGATGATGCGCCGCAACTCGGGGAGGGTGAGTTCGGACACGACGGGCTCCCGGCGCCGCTCGTGGCGCCGCCGGTCGTCGGGAGACTCGGTTTCCGTTCCCAGAATCACACCAGTGCCTGCTCGAGATCCGCGATGAGATCGCGTGCATCCTCGATTCCGATGCTCAGCCTTATGAACCCATCGGGAATTCCCATTTCCGCTCGCTCGGCGGCGGTGCATCCGGCATGGGATGTAAAGCGAGGCTCAGAGGCGAGCGAGTCGACGCCGCCAAGACTCGTTGCGTGGCTGATGATCGCCAGCCGCGCGAGAAACGCTTCGGCGGCCGCGGCTCCTCCGTGTAGCTCGATCCCCAGCATCGAGCCGAAGCCATCGAGCGTCCGTACGGCAGTATCGTGATCGGGATGGGTGGAAAGCCCGGGATAGTGAACCCGGCTGACCTCCGGGCGGCCGGCGCACCAGGAGGCTATTTCCGTGGCATTCGAAGTCGCCTGCCTTACGCGAATCGCGAGCGTTTTCAGACCGCGCTCGAGCAGCCAGCAGGCGAACGGATCGGGCGCCTGGCCCCAAACCATCATCTTCTGGCGCACTTCCTCGATGTAGCTGGCCGTACCGAGCACCGCGCCGGCGAGCACGTCGTGATGACCGTTGAGAAACTTCGTTGCCGAGTGAATGACCACATCGGCACCGTGCTCGAGCGGGCGGAAGTTGATCGGGCTCGCGAAGGTGGAGTCGACGGCGAAGGCGAGTCCGTTCTCATTAGCCAACTGGGCAAGCGGCCGCATATCGACTACCCGGCAACTCGGGTTCACCGGGCTCTCGATGAACATGGCGCGTGTGCGTTTGCGGATCGCGCGGCGGAATCCGCGGCTATTCGTCGGATCGATGAAGGTGATCTCGATCCCGATCGTCTCGAATTCCGTTTCGAGCAGCTTGCGTGTACCGCCGTAGATCCAGGAGCTCGAGATCAGATGATCGCCAGGGCGCAGCAGAGCGAGCAACGCACACGCAGTCGCCCCCATGCCGCTCGAAAGAAGGAGTGCCGCTTCAGCACCCTCGAGCATGGCAAGGCGCCGCTGCACCGACTCGGCGTTGGGATTGTTGCCGTACCGGGCATAGATCAGGCCCTCGCCGGTACCGACCTCCTGATGGAAGTTCACCGTCTGATAGAGCGGCGCCACCACTGGAGAGCTTGAATCACGCGCGCCGCGTCCGCCGTGAATGGCAATAGTCGAGGAGCCGAGTGTGCGCACGTCGTGCGTCATTTGAGGTCCTTACGCGAGATTGTTCCGGCGAGGAGTGTCCATGTCCGCTTTGACGACACGCACGATCTCGGTGAGCGTCGCGCCGGCGACATCCCGGAGCGCGGTCTCGCCGCGGCGCAAGGTGTCGTCGATTCGCAACTCGACCAGCTCATGCCGGCGGGGGCCGTAGACCCATACGAGCTCACCACTCTGCAACAGGCGCAACCGTGCCTCGTCGGTGTTCATCATGACCACCGGTCCGCGGTCGGGATCGCCGCGACGCGATCCGGTAAACCGGACGACCTGAAGCGGAGGTGTGTAACCGTCATCCCTGGTCATGTACGAGCCATTGCCCCGAGCGCGAGAAAGGAGTCGGAATCCCGCATGATTACCCGCCGGCCGCACAGCCTATCGAGTCCCAGCGCGACGACCGCCGGCGCTATCCTTGCCTCGATGGCGAGCTCCGAAGCGGTAGCGCGCTCGAGCCGGTCGAGCGCTGCCCAGAGAGAGCGTTCGATCTCATCGGCCACGCCAAGCAGATCGGCGGTCCCCGCCGCCGGCTGCGCCACGATGGTAAGAGCGCGCCGCTCGAGGACTGCTTCGATCGGCTCGATGTGCACCTCGCGAATTCCCGACAGCAGAAAATAAGCATCACGGGGAATGGCGTCTTCGCGGCACCTGACGAGCAGTTTTGCCACGATCTCGTCGGCGCAGGAGAAGTCGAGCAGGCCCACGCGAGAGAAGTCGATTACTGTCAGAGTGCGGCCGGCGAGTTCTCCCAATTGCTCTTCGATCCCGGTTCGCACTGCCGCTCCGGTGGGACGCGTGACGAGATCGGAGTAGAGCTCGCACACGGTGCGACGCAGCATTGCGCCGAGATCAATGTGGGTGATCACTTTCCCAAGCGCTGCGGAATGGTGATCTGCATCTGAGCCCCCGGAAAGTTCG
>JBGTNB010000226.1:0-2343 GCA_041743285.1 Gemmatimonadaceae bacterium | reverse complement strand
CCCCCACCGACGCCGACGACCTTCATCCGTGCACCTTGGTGCGCGGACTCTTCGAACTCGAAGATCATTGGGAGGAGGGCTCCACTCTAAAAGGTGAGCGGGATGTTACCGGGGAAACTCGCTCCCAATATAACTGATCTCGGCAAAAGGGCCACCATCTTTCCCCAGTTATCCACATCGCGGCCGAAAGCTCCCTGTCAAGATGAGAGATGCGACCCTGCTTTAAAAAAAATCCTGCAACCACAGCTTCACCCGCTGGGCGATCCGGTCCATTCCCGGGGTGGTGACCTTCATTCGTTTTGAGGCGCTGCTGGCGCCAAGGGCCAGGCGATGGGCGCCGTACTGGGCGAGCCCCACCACGGTGGAGAAGCGGGCGGACTCCACCGCGTCGCTGAGGCCGCTGACGCTCTCCGCCGGCAAGCCGTGCCGCACTCCGACCCCGAATACGTCGCTGGCCAGCTCCAAGGCTCCCTGGATCTCGGAAGCGCCGCCGGTAATGACCAGCCCGGCGCTCAGCCGGCCGGGATAGCCAGCCTTGGTGATCTCCTGTTGGACCAGGTCGAAGATCTCGTCAATGCGCTGGTGGATGATGTGCGCCATGAGCTCGCGCGGAATCTGCCGGTCGCCCTGGGCGACCGTACTCGGCAGCCGGATAACCTCCTCCGGATCCACCATCGGTTCGTACGCACACCCGAACCGCTCCTTGAGCGACTCGGCATCCGTCTGGGTCACGCCAAGTCCGTGGACGATGTCGTTGGTGACGTGCGCGCCACCGTAGTTCACCGTGGCCAGATGGCGGATCTTTCCTTCCTGGAAGATCGCCAGGTCGGTCGTCGCCGCTCCCATCTCGAGTAAGCCGACACCGAGCTCCTTTTCGTCCTCGGTGAGCACGCTCAGCGCACTCGCCAGCGGTTCGAGCACCAGCTCGCGCACCTTGTAGCCCGCGCGCTCCACTGCCTTACGAAGGTTGAGCGAGGGCGAGGTACCGATGGTGACGAGATACATCTCCGTCTCCAGCCGGGTGCCGATCATGCCGACCGGATCTCGAATGCCATCGTTGCGATCTACGCGGTACTCCTGGGGAATGGCATGCAGCAGCTCGCGCTCCGGGGGAATCTGCTGCGCGCGGGCCACCTCGTGCGCGCGATCGACGTCGGCGCGCGAGATCTCTTCCCCGCTCACCGCAACGACCCCGGTGCTCGTCATTGCGCGCACATGCTCGCCGGCGATTCCGACGTAGAGCCACTCGACCTTCACCCCCGCCATTCGCTCGGCGTCGGTCATTGCCTTACGAATCGAGTGTGTGGTCTCCTCGATGTCGGAGACGACCCCACGTCGCATGCCCGACGTTCGCGCTTGTCCGACGCCGAGGATCTTGACTCCGGCCCTGCGCGGAAGGTCGCCGACCACTTCGGCGATGACGGCGGTGGTTTTAGCCGAACCTATATCCAGACCAGCGACGAGGCGCTCGGGATTCATTGCACTCTGGCGACGACTTGGTCGCGGTATCGAAGGTCAAGCTCCACCACGCGCGCCTGCCGGCGCGCGAGGTCGCGTTCCACGGGGAGAATGTCAGATAGGCGTGAAGATGACAAGTCCGCCCTTGCACGTACATGCAGGGGAGGCATGACGAGAAGCAGCTCATTCCTCGCCTCCCGGCGGACCTCCGAGATGCGATCGAAGAGCGCTGGAACGTCTTGGCGCAGGCTCGCGAGCAGCTGCAGGATGACGGTGTCGTTCCGCGCCAGGATCGGCAGACTGGCATCGACGCGCAGGGGATCCAGCGGCAGCGTGTCGCCACTGGCATCCAGCGCGCGAAGGCCGCGTTCCGTGGAAATGAACGCCACCGGAGGCTCTTCGCGCACCTGCACGACCAGCGTGGCCGGAAGCCTCCTGCTGATGTGCGCTTCGGCAATCTGCGGATGGGCGGCGATTCGCGCTGCGATCGGGGTGTGATCGCCCCACACCGACATGGTCGTATCGAGCTCCATCATTGCCACCACCTGTGCCGGTTCGACGAAGCGCGTGCCCACCACGTCGACGTGCCTTACATCGAAGAACGACAGCCGCGCCATTCCGCGAGGCGCCCACCACGGCGAGGAGACGATCGCCAGCACGAGTATAACGACCGCCACCGCCCGCCAGGTGCGCCTTTCCGTCAGCCAGGACCAGCGGCTCACGCAGTCCCGCCGAGCAGCGACAGCAGCTCCGGACCCGACCGCGTTATGTCGCCCGCTCCCATCGTCAGGATCACATCACCGGAACGCGCCCCTTCCGAAAGGGCGAGAGCCAGCTCGTCGCGCGTGCCGAGCCAGGTTACCGGACGGCCGGCCGCCGCCGCCG
>JBGTNB010000225.1:0-8373 GCA_041743285.1 Gemmatimonadaceae bacterium | reverse complement strand
CGGCGCTTCAGCGGCGCGCGACATCGCCCTGGCGGTCCGCGCTGCGGGACTGTGGCACGCGTCGATCGTCACGCGCGCGCTGGAACTCAATGAACGCGGCGAGCACGAGCGCGCCGAGCGGTTCGTAAGGCGCGCGAGGAGAGATTTCAAGGCATATGTGGCGGGATTGCCGGGCGTGGCGGACCTGCTGGAATCGCTGCGGCAGATTCAGTACCGCGTCGGAAGCGAGTGGCGCACGAGCGCGCATCGTGAGGCGTACGTGATGGCGCGGAAGTACCTGTTCATTAAGGAAGATCTGCGGAGCTATAAGCCTGGGACGTACGTGGATGCGTTGTCGATCGAGGAGAAGAGGTAGCTTGCTCTCGCCTGCTCCCACTGGCGGCGCACCGCCGGTAGGTACCAGGCTGGCTGTTTCGTAGTTGAACTGGCCGCTATACTGGACGATCACTTGAAACACTGAGGTCGACGGTATGCTGCATTCCTTGCTAGTCCTGGCGCTGCCGACGGTCCTCTGCTCATCGAGCGGAAGCGGCGCGGCGAGTGCGCCGGAGGCTTCCCCCCCGGCCGCCGCCTTCGCTGCGCCGCGTGCGCGCACCGACTCGCTCGAGGCGGCGTACGCGAGCGGCCAGACCTGGGCTGCATTCTACGCTGGCGTGAATCGCCGGCGGGAACTCTGGATCAGCAACTGGACGAACGCCCGGGTCGCTCCGGACATCCTCGAGCGAGCCAGCGCCGTTGGGCCCTGGCGCATCCTGGTCATCACCGAGCCTGGCTGTTCGGATTCGGCGAATTCCATCCCGTACATCGCCAAGCTCGTGGAGGAAACATCGGGACTCGAGCTCAGGCTGGTGAACTCCACCGCGGGACGCCCATGGATGGAAGCGCACCGCACCACCGATGGGCGGGCCGCGACACCCACCATCCTCATCCTGGATGACAAGTATCGGATTCGCGGCTGCTGGATCGAGCAGCCGGTGAAACTGCAGGCGTTCTGGCTCCCCGTTGTCGCGCGCGGGACGATGTCCGAGGAGGTCGTGAAGAAGATGACCTGGTACGCCGAGGACGAGGGTCGCGAGACGCTTCGGGAATTCGTCGAGGTCCTGGAGGGTGCGCATTCCGGCAATGTCATCTGCCCGGGCCTTCGTTGAGACGGCCCAAAGGCGAGGGCGCGGGATCCAAAGGGGCACGTACCTCCGCCTGACGAAGGATGACTTCGGCCCGCTGGGCTACCGGCGCTTCAACGTTGCACTAGCTCTGGTCGATCAGCCGCGCCTGCATCACCTGCCGCAACCCCTTGGCCTCTTCCCAAATGCCGGCGACCAGCTTCGAATCGATCGGCGCCGCGCGCTGCTCGGGATCATCCGGATCTCCAAGTCCTGCAGTGCGATGGCGCCGGAGCAGGTCGAGGATGACGTCACGGACCTCCGCCGGTTTCGCAAGTCCGCGCAGCACCGCATGATGCCGTGTGGTTCCTTCCTCCCCGGCCCCTCCTCCGGCCGTGTCGATCTCCACGTTCGAGAAGCCGAAGAAGCGCTGGAGGGGTCCCTGGGTGACACGGACATTCTGCGCATTGGCGAAAGTTAGCGTGATCTCCCTAACGTTCCAGGCACCTTCACGGATCAACAGGCTCCGGTCGGTGATGACGTACCAGCGCAGCTCGTAGTCCAGTCGTGTGGTGACATACAAAGTCGCCGCCTTGACGGCTGCAATGATCGCCATCGGGATCACCAGCAACAGAAACCGGAGGTCGAGTAGAAGCAGTGCAACGCTGCCTAGCAGAATTCCCGCGGTCCATGCGATCGCGTAGAGCTTCCAGAAGAACAGGCGGTAGGAGAGGTAGGACCGATCGGCCCGTTCGACCCTCATGAACTCGTGAGGGTCGTAGCCTGCCGGAGGATGCGGCTCCGCCAGATCGACTTTCAGTAGCGGGAGGATGATCCGCCTGAGTCGCTCATACATGGCGGCGCTCCTCCAGCATCGTACGCACCGCACGTAGTTCGTCGCGGATGCCGGCGAGCACCACGTCCAACGGTGCGCTGTCGTCCGCTCCGGCGTTAGGGAGCCGCCGGTGGCCACGCATGTGAGCGTAGAGAAAGTTGCGAATCTCGTTGTACTCGCGGACGCCGAGGATCGACTCGGTCGCGCTCGCCTTACCGGATGCCGTCTGCACCTCCACCGTCCCAAGTCCCAGCCATCGCTCGAAGATGTTCCGCGTCACGTGAATGTCCTGGATGCGGGCGTAGGTCAGATACGTCTCCTTACGCCAGATCAATCCGTACGATACGGCGACGCCTTCTTCATCGAAGCGATAGCGGAGCGTCTTGTACTTGAAGTAGAGTGGCAGGATTACGATCGGAAAGGCGACGTTCGAGAGGCAGGCATAAATGAGGTACAGCGTCCAGAGGCTGTCGTCCGGGCGCCGGATCTCATGGATGCGTGCCGCATCTACGGGCACGAGATGGGAGTCGTCGTTGTGTTGCATGTTTCAACTCCGATTAATCGTGACCGGTGCAGGCTGCCATCGATCGTCGTCCGGCGGACGGGATTGGTTGTTCTGCCCTCCTGCGCCGTGATCGCCGAGGCCATGGATCAGTGGCGGTCCTGGCATGGAACGGCGCAACTCACTCCGAGCATAACGCCTTACGCGTTTCACCTGCGTGAGTGAGCGCATCGAGAAAGATGTGCCAGGCAATGGGGAATTAGGGAATCGGGAATCGGGAATGGGTGCGTCGAGGGAAGATCCCCGCTATTCAGGATCTTGAACCAGGAGGAGAGACTATTTAATGTTAAGCTATTAACTTTGAATAATGCGCCCCTTATTCAAATTTCTACAGTCGCGCGAAACATGATCCGAGGAAGCACCGGTCGCTACGAAAACACCTCCGCCGGTGGAGA
Source organism: Gemmatimonadaceae bacterium (assembly GCA_041743285.1). Classification (GTDB taxonomy): domain Bacteria; phylum Gemmatimonadota; class Gemmatimonadetes; order Gemmatimonadales; family Gemmatimonadaceae; genus JALZIF01. The sequence continues at coordinate 5,478 of JBGTNB010000225.1, read as the reverse complement.
ACCCGTCCGAGCGTTCGTCCCAGCTCCGTTGCCGCCGGACCCCCCTCTCGACCCCCGCGGATCGCTTCCCCAGAGTCTAGAGCGGGCCGTTCTCGCCCTCGGCCGCCTCGACAACCTCGACGCCGTCCTCCCCGAGACCTCAGTCTTTCTCTACAGCTACGTCCGCAAGGAGGCCGTACTGTCCTCCATGATCGAGGGCACGCAATCCTCGCTCGCGGACCTGCTGCTGTTCGAGCTGGAGGAGGCTCCGGGGGTGCCGCTCGACGACGTGCTCGAGGTCTCGAACTATGTCGCCGCCCTCGACCACGGTCTTACGCGCCTGCGCGCCGGCTTCCCACTGTCCAACCGGCTCATCCGCGAAATCCACGGGGTGCTCCTCTCCCGCGACCGGGGAAGCGGCAAGGATGCCGGCGAGTTTCGGCGCTCGCAGAACTGGATCGGAGGCAGTCGGCCCGGGAAAGCGGTGTTCGTCCCGCCTCCCCATCACCTGGTGCCTGACTGCATGGCCCAGCTGGAGCGGTTTCTCCATGCCGAGGACGATGGCCTGCCCGTTCTCATCCGGGCCGGACTCGCCCACGTCCAGTTCGAGACCATTCACCCCTTCCTGGATGGCAACGGGCGCGTCGGCCGCCTTTTGATCACCTTCCTCCTGTTTGAGGCAGGGGTCCTGCGCTCTCCGCTGCTCTACCTGAGCCTCTACCTCAAGGAGCATCGGGCCGAGTATTACCGGCTCCTCGGCGCCATTCGCGAGACGGGCGATTGGGAAGCGTGGCTGTCGTTCTTCCTCGAGGGCGTCAGGCAGACGGCGCACGAAGCGGCTGCGACTGCAAGGCGCCTGACGGCACTGTTCGACGCGGACCGGGAGCGCATTGCGGTGCAGGGACGGCGGGCCGGGTCGATGCTCCGCGTGCACGACGTGCTCCGGCAGCGTCCCCTCGCGTCGGTGAAGGACGTGGCACGCACGACCCGTCTGACCTTTCCGACCGCGTCTGCCGCGATGGATGCGCTCGTGTCGCTCGGCATCGTCCGCGAGTACACCGGCCGCCAGCGCAATCGGGTGTTCGCGTACGATGAGTACTTGTCGATCCTGAACGAGGGGACGGAAAGGCCGTGAAGCGCTTCACGAATGTGTACGACGACCGGGATGATGCGGACTCGTCGGCAAGTATGCCGAGATCCCTGCGGCCAAGCCGAGCCAATCGCTCGCGAGGATAGAACCACCACCAGTGGCGACCCAGACCGACGTCCGCCGCATCGCATTGTCACTCCCCGGAAGCGAGGAGGAAGGGAGTCGGTTCGCGTTCGCTGTCCGGAACAAGGACAAACTCAAGGGCTTCGTCTGGGTCTGGCTGGAGCGCGTGACGCCGAAGAGGCCTCGGGTGCCGAATCCCGGTGTGATCGCCGTCCGGGTCACGAGTCTCGCCGAGAAGGACCTCATGATAACGGCCGAGCCGGCGAAGTACTTCACCGAGCCGCACTACAATGGCTTTCCCGCCGTGCTCGTCAGGCTCCACGAGGTGAGCGTCGCCGAACTGCGGGAGCTGATTACCGAGGGGTGGCGGTGTCAGGCTCCGGCGACGCTGGTGAAAGGCACTGCCCAGGGAGAAGCCGCCCCCCAAAGCGGACGAGACGACGAAAGTCCTAGACGTCCGAAGAGCAACGCCGACATCTTCTTCAAGGTGCCGTTCATTACTTCAGCGACATGACCGTTCGAAGCACCCGAGACTAATCCGACTATGGCAAGAAAAAAGAAGAGGCAACGACGCCAGCGGCGATCACAGGCGACCGAGCGCCCGAAGGAAAGGACTTTGGCTTTGAGGCTCCTGTGGGTGATGCTTGGTGCGCTGGTGCTGATAGGGTTGGCCGCAGCGGTGTTCGGAGTCAACCGACCCTCGGGCGACCCGGACGGCGTCTGGTCGCCCGAACACGGTCACTACCACTGAACACGGCTACTGCTGCGAACCCTCCGCACGCACGCGCGCCGCGCTTCTGATCTATCAAGCCAGTCCGCGCACGAGGAGGTTTGCGGCCGTTCTGTTCCGCGGCACGGGCGGATGATCGACAGGCAATCCGCGCCGCAATAGATTCGCCTTCCACCTTCAGGAGACTTCGATGACCCCGGACGCCGAACGATCCGCTGCGACGGCGATCATCATCGGCGCCGGACCGGCGGGACTGGCTGTCGGCGCATGTCTATCGCGCGCGAACGTGTCGTGCACGATCCTCGAAGCGACGGGTCGCATCGGCTCCAGTTGGCGGGGACATTACGACCGTCTGCACCTCCACACGAGCAAGGGCACCTCTGCCTTGCCCGACCTCCCATTTCCCCGGGGGTATCCGCGATATCCGTCGCGCGATCAGGTTGTCGAGTACCTCGAGACTTATGCCCGGACTTTCGCCCTAACGCCGCGGTTCAATGAGGAGGTGACATCTGCCCGCCGCGGCGAGGGTTCCTGGGAGGTCCGGACGCGCACGACGACCTATCGAGCGCCCCATCTCGTCGTCGCTACGGGACGCAACCGTGAAGCCGTCATCCCTCAATGGCCTGGGCTCGAAGCCTATCGCGGCACGGCGCTGCACAGCGGCGCCTATCGAACCGGCCGCGATTTCGCCGGGCGCCGAGTGCTGGTCGTGGGGTTCGGAAACTCGGGGGCCGAGATTGCCCTGGACTTGCACGAGCATGGTGCTCAGGCGACCGTCGCCGTTCGCGGCGCCCTGAACGTGATCCCGCGGGAGATCTTCGGCATCCCGATCGTGACAGTCGCGATTGCCTCCGGCCTATTCCCGCCGCCTGTCGCGGATGTAGTAAACGCGCCGCTGCTCCGCCTCCTCACCGGGAACCTCCGGCCGCACGGCCTGCGGCCGCTGCCGTACGGGCCGATGACGCAGATCGCCAAGACCGGCCGTATTCCGGTTATAGATGTCGGCACGATCAGGAAGATCAAGGAAGGCCGCATTGCCGTTCGGCCGGCGATCGAGCAGTTCGTCGAGGAGGGCGTCGTCTTCGCCGACGGGAGGCGTGAGGCGTTCGATGCGGTGATTTTCGCCACCGGATTTCGTGCGCGCCTCGACCAGTTTCTCGAGGCGGATGGGCTGTTAGACGAGCAGGGCGATCCGGGACACAAGCCGCGGGACCTGCCTCGGGGTCTGCACCTCTGTGGATTCTCAGTGGCCTCGACCGGGGTGCTGAAGGAGATCGGTCGCGCGGCAAGGCGCGTCGCCTCCGCGATCGCGCGTGCGCCTCACGATGTACTCAGTGCAACGCCGTAATGGGATCCACGCGAAGCGCACGCCTAACCGGCACGGCTCCCGCCAGGAGCGATACGACGCCGATCAGGAGCGTTGCCGCGATGAGCGTTAGTGGATCGAATGGGTCGACACCCACCAACATCGATCGCGCCACTCGCGCCAGAGCGACGGCGCCGCTGAGCCCGAGTACGATGCCGATGCCGCTCATGACGAGACTCTGCTGGAGCACGAGCCGCGCAACCGACAGCCGCCGTGCGCCAAGGGCAACGCGCAACCCAATCTCGTGCGTTCGCCGCGAGACACCGTAGGCGATGACCCCGTAGATGCCATGGCGGATACGCAACTCGAGTGCGGGCCCTGTCCACCCTTCATTCCCGAGGGCTGCGAAGTCGCCGTCCTCCATGGCGATCCCGCGAAGAACAACGCCGACATTTTCTTCAGGGTGCCTGCGAACTTCGATATCCCGAATGACTGGCACACGTCGCCCGAGCGCATGGTACTCGTCTCCGGACAAATTGGAGGTGATCTACGAGGGGCAGCAACCAGTGACCCTGCGGCCGGGCATGGACGCGTACGGTCCCGCAAAGCTGCCGCACCGCGCCCAGTGCGCCGCAGGCGATGCATGCGTGCTGTTCATTGCGTTCGAGGGACCGGTGGACCGCATCCGGCCGCAGGCTCGCCGAAATAGACCACCGGTCGCGACCGCTCGGTGAGCGCTTGCGCACTGGATCGGCCTCCGCACCGAGGGTTACTTCAGCGATATGGCCATTCCCAGCGCCCCGTGACTAATCGGACTATGGCAAGAAAGAAGAAGAGGCAACGAAACGAGCGACGATCACACGCGACCGAGCGCCCGAAGGAAAAGATCTTGGCGTTGAGGCTCCTGTGGGTGATGCTTGGTGCGCTGGCGCTGATAGGGTTGGCCGCGGCGGTGTTCGGCGTCGGCCGACCCTCGGGCGACCCCGACGGCGTCTGGTCTCCCGAACACGGTCACTACCACTGACCCCGAGCCACAGCCCCGATCAGGTCACATGCATACGCACAGCGAGGCGAGCTGCCGTGCAGGTCCGCCGGCCGCCGATCTCGCGGCGCGACCGGCGGCTTGCGACACTCCGCCTGACGGCTGCTACTGCTGCGGACTCCCCGCACTCGCGCGGACGAACTCTGCCAGATCCCGGTTGAGCCGCGCCGCCGCCGTAATGTGCGCCGCATGCCCCGCGCCGTCGAACACGACCAGCTTCGCACCCGGCACTTTGCCCGCGATGTGCTCAGACGAGGCGAGCCGCACGACGCGGTCACGCCCACCATGCACAACGAGAGCGGGCACCCCGATGCCGGCGAGCACGTCGTCGTTGTCGAGCACGCGGCTGAACATCGCCAGGCGGACCGCCGGCGGCACCATCATCGTGCTCCCGAACGCAATCTCCCACGCCGCACCTTGCAGCGGATCGGAGAACATCCTCGTTAACTCGCGCGTCGCTTCCATTCCCCTACGCACATCGGCCGACAATACGTCGCCGAAGATCGCCAACACCTTGTCCGTGAGATGCCCGGCCGCTTCCGCCGTTCCGTTCTTCGTTATAGCACCGAGGAACACCACGCCGCCGATGTTGCCGTCGCCGTACTTGCGGATGTAGTCGGCGATCACGAAGCCGCCGTACGACCAGCCGACGAGCACCGGGCGATCGAGTCCCTTGCCCCGGATCACGGCGTCGAGATCGTCCGCCCATAACGCCCCGTCCATGTACTGCGCGGCGTCCAGCGGCCGGTCGGATGCGCCGTGACCGCGGAGGTCGTAAGCCACCAGGCGGAACTCCGAGGCCAGCGGACCGCGCATCTGGCGATCCCACGTCAGGTGGTTAGCGCCGAAGCCGTGGATGAACACGATCGGCCGTCCCTCCGCCCTCCCCGTCTCGTGGACGGATAGGTTTACTCCCCCACCCCCGACGATCTTTTCCAAGCTCACGGCCAGCGCCGGCTCCTGGACCGGCGCGGCGATCAGTTGGCTGTCGCTGCACCCGAAGGCGAACAGCGCTGAGAGCACGAGAAGGCGGGACGGGTGCCGCAGTTTGTGGATGCGCATCATTCCTCTCATTCGATGCGAACGGCTTGGTGCGCCGCCGACCTCCAGTCGGGTCGGTCGCGGCGGAGCCGACGAGGCGTCGCACTCGCCGACAACGATGGGCGCCGCCCGTCACGCGCCGCGGCATGGCCGCGTCACCGCGAGTC
>JBGTNB010000224.1:0-3217 GCA_041743285.1 Gemmatimonadaceae bacterium | reverse complement strand
TCACGCGTTGCGATGACATTCACTTTCGCACTTCGCCATTCGCAATTCTGTTCCCTCGCATCTCGCATCTCGCATCTCGTACGTCGCACCCCCGCAGCGTTACGCAGGTTGAATGTTTTGGTTCACGCAGAAAAGGTTGTCCGGGTCGTACATCCTCTTCACTTTCGTCAGGCGATCGTAGTTCGGGCCGTAAGCACTCGTCACCCGATCGGTCTCGTCGGCGGTGAGGAAATTCACGTAGACACCGCTGCTTGCGAAGGGCGCCGATGCGTTGAAGAAGTCGCGCGCCCAGCGGATTCCCGCCGCGTCCTCGGCCGGCGAGTCCCAGCGACCGTGCACGTTCATCACGTAATTGGCGTCGCGATGGGCGTACGCCATCGAGTCGGGAGCGGGGCGCGTTGTCGCGCCGCCGATTGCACCGAAGAATATCTCGCACTGGGCTGACGGCAGCTTCTCGATGTACTCGATGACGGCGTCGAACAGGGCATCGTTCAGGGTCGAGAAGTTGTGGGACTTCCAGTAGTTTCGCGCCCCTGGCGTGAGTAGCGGATCGAATGCCTGTTGCCAGGCGGTGTACGGCTGGATTCCCACATGCTCTCCTACCGGCGTTCCGAATCTGCGCAGCGGCGCGATGAGTGGCTCACCTTTAGCCGGGTCACCTGTGTAGAGCAGCGCGAGTACCACCACCTCCTTGCCGTGAACCTCTTCCGGCAGAAACGGTAGAGGCGGCGCCTGCCTAAGCACCGTCCACACGGAAAGCTCGTCAGGCGCGCCCTTCATGAATTCCTGGTACTGTCTGAGCACCGACTTGGCCTCGGCGAACGGATAGACGATGAGTCCGCTCAGGACATTCGGACCTACCGGGTGAAGCCGGAACTCGAATTTGGTGACGACGCCAAAGTTGCCGCCGCCGCCTCGCAGAGCCCAGAACAGGTCGGGGTGCTCGGAGTCGCTGGCGCGCACAACCTTGCCCTTGGCCGTCACGATCTCTGCGGACTCGAGATTGTCGATGGTCATACCGTATTTCCGACTGAGCCAACCGAACCCGCCACCTAACGTCAACCCGGCAATACCGGTTGTCGAATTGATGCCGAGCGGGAGGGCAAGGCCGTGCGCCTGAGTCGCCGCGTCGAGGTCGGCGAGCGTGGCACCGGCCTCGATCGTGACACGTCGGGCGGCAGGGTCCACATCCGCAGTCTTCATCGTCGAGAGATCGATCACGAGCCCGTCGTCGCACAAGGCATTGCCGGCGATGTTGTGGCCACCGCCGCGAATTGCCAGCGGCAGGCTGTTGTCCCGAGCGAAGTTCACCGCGCGAACCACGTCCGATACCGATCTGCAGCGGACGATGATCGCGGGCTTCTTGTCGATCATCGCGTTCCAGATAGAGCGCGCGGCGGGATATTCAGCGTCGTTTGGCAGAACGACCTGCCCTCCAACGCCATCGGTCAATTCCCGGATCGTGGTGGCTGCGAGAGCCGTCATGTAACCTCCTTGAATGTTTCAGGCAGGGTTCGAACCTAACGTGATTGCTCCTTGCGCACCGGAGCAAGTGAGGCGGGCGCGCAGGTATAGGACACTGCATCAAAAGTGGAACGTGTCGTTGCGCGATCGGCTCTCACTTCCTTTGCTCTACAAATGCGTCTGAAGGTCACGATGTGAACCTTTGCGTTCATTGGGAAGTATCAACGCGAGCCGGCGTGGGCCCGTCGAGACCTCTCCCGACTACTTTATGTTCGAGCGGAACCATTTTTGCCCGACTCGGCCCATCGCACGGACAACCGAGCCCGCCCAGAATGAACGGATCTCAAATTCGTGGTCTTGCCTCAGCCATGGCGGTAGCAATTGCCACCGCGGGGTGCATTAGCGCCCCGCAACCCGTAGAATCCGCTCCATCGTCTGCTGAGCCCGCCCGTGCCGAGGCTGATTCCGCGGCGATTGCGCGCGCACGAGCCGACAGTATCCGCTATCCGTATACGGAGGCGGACGTGAAATTCATGTCGAGCATGATCGGCCACCATGCGCAGGCGCTCGAGATTGCCGCCTGGGCGCCCACGCACGGCGCCAGCGCTTCGGTGCGAACCCTGGCTGCACGCATCATCAACGCCCAGAGGGATGAGATCCAGATCATGCAGCGGTGGCTTCGTGACCGGCAGAAGCCTGTGCCCGAACCGCGTCCCTCAGCAACGGCAGTGAGTGCAAGCTCTTCGATGGGCGCGGATCACGGCCATTCGGCCCATGGCATGCTCATGCCGGGCATGCTCACTGCGGACCAGATGAGACAGCTGGATCAGGCGAGGGGACCGGAGTTCGACAGGCTGTTTCTCACCTTCATGATCCAGCATCACCGCGGTGCAGTGTCGATGGTGACCGAACTTTTCAGCTCCTACGGTGCCGGCCAGGACGAAACGGTGTTCAAGTTCGCATCCGATGTAAATGTCGATCAGATCACTGAGATCGAACGAATGGAAGGGATGCTGATAGATCTCATATTCGAGAATCCCTCACCCTGATTTTCGTTGTCGAAAGGCAGTAGTTCCTACTTCGCTCCATCAGAGGAATCATCAATGGAATCCGTGTACCGGGCGCGCCGTTCAACGGCGCGAATCCCTTCATCACTCGCTACGGCTGCAGTGGCATTCGGACTGCTTTCCGCGTCCGGCTGCGCCGGCTCTGCTTCGCCTTCGATGCCCGCAGAGCCAGCGCCCGCCGCCAACATGTCCGCGGCGCCGCCGAGTCCGGATCCTCGTATAGGCCTGCGCGCCGGGTTGCAGGATGCTGGCGAGGCGGTGTGGAACCTGCGCGTTCTCTCAAAGACGCCGTCGCCGGAGAACTTTCTCGGCGTAACGAACTCCGACCTGGCGTTCAGCGGCAACTATGCAATCCAGGGCAACTACAACGGCTGGCAGATCTGGGATATTTCCAATCCCAGCCGCCCCGCTTTGGCCACGGCTTATGTCTGCCCGGCCTCTCAGAGCGACGTTTCGGTCTACCGAAACCTGCTCTTCATCTCGGGCGAGGGGCTCACCGGCCGGCTCGACTGCGGCACGCAGGGCGTGAGGGACACGGTGAGCACGGACCGGTTGCGTGGTCTCCGCATCTTCGACATCAGCGACATCCGTAATCCGCGAAACGTCGGCAACGTGCAGACGTGCCGCGGCTCACACACGCACACGGTGCTTGTCGATCCCGATGATCCGGCGAACGTGTACGTGTA
>JBGTNB010000223.1:0-2390 GCA_041743285.1 Gemmatimonadaceae bacterium | reverse complement strand
CCCTCAGCAGTACTCCGCGAATGCTTCCTTTAGATCGGCGGCTATTTCCGAAGCCTGGCGCCCTTCGATTTGATGGCGCTCGATCATGTAGACGATCTTGCCGTCGCGCATCAGCGCAATCTGCGGTGACGAAGGCCGGTAGCCGGTGAAATAGGAGCGAGCACGCTCGGTTGCCGCAGTGTCCTGCCCGGCGAACACGGTCGTGAGATGATCGGGGCGCTTGTCGGAGGCCAATGCCTCGCGCACAGCCGGACGAGCATTCCGCGCGGCACATCCACAGATGGAATTAACTACCACCAGCGTAGTGCCCTCCGCGTCGCGCAGCTTTGCATCAACTTCCTCGGGCGTGCGCATCTCCTCGACGCCGAGTTGGGTGAGCTCCTGCCGCATGGGGGTCACAAAACGTTCATCATACATGAGGGTCGGGATTGAGATTGGCGCGCGTTTAATTTTACCAACGCATGAAGTTTAACACGCGTTCCACGAAGAGATGAGAAATGCGAAATGCGAGGGTTGTTCTCGCAACTCGCATCTCTCATCTCACTTCTAATCTCGAACGAGGGCCAGCACCGCCGTCTGCGGCACTACCAGGTAGCGCTCGCCGTCGAAGGTGATCTCCACTGCTGCCTTGCGAAAGAACAGGGCGTAGTCGCCAGGCTTGGCCTGCATGGGAACGAACCGCGTCTCGCGCGACGCCATGCGCCAGGGCTCCTCGTTCGACTCGGCCATGTCGGGCATCGGCAGGCCCGGCCCGGTTGCGATGATACGGCCCCCCTGCACCGCCTGACTATCAATCGCCGTCGGCGGCAGGTAGAGCCCCACCTTGGTGCGCTCCTCGCCGTCCTCCGGCTGCACGAGCACTCGATCCCCGACTACGATGAGGTGCTTTTTTGGTGCCATCCGTAGCTCCGAAAAGAGATGAGAGTTACGAGTTGCGAGGGGAACTCAGCCTCATCCCCTTTCGCAATTCGCATCTCGCAATTCTGGATCATTTCACGAGATGAAACTCTACCTGGCGTCCTTTTGCCCAACGCGGAATTCCGTCGCTTCCAACCACCGCATCCTCCTCCTGGGCTGAACGAACGCGCTGTCCGCCCCACTCGGGTACCGGCGTCGTAGCCTGGAGCTCTATCGAGAACCACATGTCAGGTATGACCTTGTGGTCGCCGCGCCCCGGCACGCCATCCTGATAGTCCCACAAGCCAATGAGCGGACCGGCGCCGTGCCCGTGCATGCCGATCGGATGGGTGTAGACCGTACCATCGATTCCAGCATCGCGCATGCGGCGGAGCGAAGCCTGGAGGATCTCGTTGCCGGTTCGCCCGGCACGCAACTCCGACATGACGATGTCCTGCAACGCATTGGAGCTCTTGAGCGCCGCTTTCAGCCCTGGTGGCGCCTCGCGCTCGCCTTCGCGCAGCACGTACCCCATGTGCTGCGTGTCGGTGGTGAGACGCATGGCGACTATCCCGAAATCGCAGTGCAACACGTCGCCGCGCTGAATGACGGGATTGGCGCCAAGTGAATCGTCAGGCACGCCGCGGCGCTGTACGCTCACCGACGGATGAAACCAGCTGCCGAGCCCCAGGTCGTTCACCCGCTGACGCATCCACCACACCACGTCATCGGTGCGCGTGACACCCGGCGTAATTACCACATTGGAGAACGCCGTCTGGATGATCTCCCATGCCAAGTGGTTCATCCGTTCGAACATCTCGACCTCGCCCGGGATGCGGCGGGCGATCAGATCTACCGGTAGCCCCTCTGTCGGTTTGAAGCGCGCCGTCCACTCCGGCCCCAACGCCTCGCTCATTCCCTGGTACTCGCCGGCCGACATTCCGTCGGCGAAGGCAAAGGTGCGTGACACGTTGATGCCGATGCTCCTGGGCTGTCGCTCCTCCAGCAGTCTCCTCAGCACCTGCCATTGCGCGTCGCCCCACAGCTCGGCCGTGCGATCAGATCCGGGTGCCCCGGACGGAGTTGCCGCAACTGGCGTGGTGGAGCGCACCGCCTTGTACACACCGCCCTGGGAAGTGCCCCCTAACGCAATCCGGTCGACGCCGGCTGCTGCCCCGCGGTCGTGGAACACATAGATCGTGCGGCGGCGTGCCGCGAAGGTGGTGGGCGAGACCAGCGAAGAGAATACTGGGTCCTCGTTATACTCACGCATCGGCACCACCCAGAATTCCACGCCGTACTGCCGCATCAACTCCGGCAACACGGTCTCCATCCGCTCGGCCAACCACCGCTGCTGCACCTCCGCCTGTTCGCGCAGCGTTCCGAACGGACGCTCCTGAGCCAAGGCCGCGGGCCCGGTCAGCACCAGCGCGAGCCCGACGACGAAAATCCTCACGCGCACGGAGGTGTGCATAGTGTCTACTCTCGTTTTC
>JBGTNB010000222.1:0-1547 GCA_041743285.1 Gemmatimonadaceae bacterium | reverse complement strand
GCGCGTCTGCGCGGTGCCGAACCCGCCGAGCGCGCCCACCGCAGCAAACCACCACCACGACTCGCGGACCCCTTGTGCGGCCTCGGGGCCGCCGTGGAACACGGACGCGAACGCTCCGAACGCGACGCCGAAGAGCGCGCCAACCACAAAGCCGAGCAAGACAAACCGGAGGTAAAGCATCGGGCTGGAGCGGGAGGAGCAGAAACGCGAACGCCGGGGTTCCGCCTCGTGGCAGAACCCCGGCGCACGGCACGGTGCACCGGGCTACGCCGCGGCGGCTATGGCAGGCGTGTTGGACTCGGACTCGAGCCAGCCGTCCGCGTGCGTCTTCTCGCGCGCGATCGCGTAGATCATTACGCCGTAACCGGCCTTCGCGAGCACGTCCGCGATGGTGTACCCGACCTGGATCGCCGTCTCGGCCGAGGCGCCCGAGATGCCGAGGAACGGCGCCATGTACACGATCGGGTAGAAGCCCCACGTGAACAGGAGCAGCAGCCGGATGTTGCGGAACAGCACGCCGACTCGCTCGGGCTGCCGGTCGATGGCCTTGCCGAGCTCCGCCCAGAGGACGTACACGATGTAGACGAACGGAATCGAGGAGAGCGCGCCCCAGAGCGCGCGCGTGCTGTTCGCGTCCGAGACCTCGCCGGGGTAGCCGAGCAGGATCATCGCGGCGGCGGCAAGGCCGAGCTTGGCGATGAGCGCGCCCTGGACCTCCTTCGCGAGCGACAGCACGAGCACGAGCTCGATCACGAGCAGCGGCACGGTCAGCAGCCAGTCCACATAGCGGTAAGCGTCGTTGAACGGCAGCCCGGACGGGCCGTATACGGCCGTCGTGAGCGTATACGCGTCGGCCCAGCTCTGGCCGATCCGGTAGTAGTGGTACGCCGCGATCCCGACGACGAGCGCCGAGACGATGAGCGAGATCCGATACTTCGGTGCGACGCGGTTCTGCGCGAGGATAAAGAACACGGCCGATGCGCCCATCGCAGCGACCGTGAAGGAAAACATGTTGAACACCAGGCTGTACTGGCCTGGAGAGAGGAGTGGAAGCTCGGTCATGGGTGAGAAGGTGAGGTGCGGGGATTCTAGCGACTCCTCTCGTAGCTTTCAGGTTCTTCTGAAAATAAAAATGGAAGCCCTTCCAGAAAAGGCCAGGCACGTCCCTGGCGCAGGATTCAAGGGCACTCCGGATCGTGCCTCTCCCTGTTCCGACACGGCATACCAGAAATCCTAACGAGATAAGGAGTAGCTCAATGCATCACATCCACGATGGCGTCTGTCCCGCCGCCGGCGAAGAAGGCCCGCAACTCTCCGAGCGTCTCGAGCGCGGTCGGCGTGTCGCGCACGACGCGGCCCTCGGCCATCACCAGAATCCGCGAGCACACGTCGACGACGTGGTCGAGGTCGTGGCTCGACACCAGGACGGTCGCGCCGCGCTCGCGCTCGGCGCGGATCAGCCCTTCGAGTGCGATCCGCGCGCCGGGGTCGAGGTTGGCGAACGGCTCGTCCAGCACCACGAGGCCCGGCTGCGGCAGCAGTGCCCC
>JBGTNB010000221.1:0-4991 GCA_041743285.1 Gemmatimonadaceae bacterium | reverse complement strand
GGGCGCCGGCTGCGGGCTGGATGCGCAGGCGCGATCGGCGAGCAGAAGCGCGGCGGCGCCTTGCAGGAAGGTGCGGCGAGTCGTCATACGGGAAGCTCGACTGCGGGCGTGGGGGGTATAACGGCGTCAGGCGCCGCGACGAGGGCGTCTTCACGGTACGCCAGCCAACCGGTGGTTTCGTCGGCCGACAGCTCGACCTCCGTTCCAAGGGGCAGCGTGAGGTTAGGCGCATCGTGCCCAGCTGGAAAATCCATCAGAATCGGCACATCGAGGTCGGACACGAGGTCGAGCAGGAAGTTCTCGAATTCGTCCTCCTCGGACCGGTCGAGCGTAAGCTGGCCGAACACGATTCCTCGAATGTTGCGCAGCAGCCCCGCGGCACGCAGATGCACGAGCCGCTCGTCCACCACCGACATTGGATCGCGCGTCTCCTCGAGAAAGAGTATCGCGTCGTTGGTGTCGATCTCGTAAGGCGTGCCGACGGTCTGCTGCACCATCGAGAGGTTGCCACCGGTGAGTCGCCCCTGCGCGCGCCCGGGGCGAACGCTCCGAGCAATGCCTCGGCCAAGACGGGTGGAGGGGCGCGCCGCCGTCATCGCAGCAATGAGCGTCGAGGTCGTCAGGTCTCGCGAACCGGGAAGGAGATCATCGGCGGTTGGACCGTGAAAGGTGCGTAGACCGGCTCGGCGGCCGAGCCAAAGGTGCAGCACCGTTATATCCGAGTAGCCAACGAAGATCTTGGGTGCCCGGCGGAACACCTCCGGCTCCAGGTGCGGCAGAATCCGCACGGCGCCGTAACCGCCGGTCCCTGCGACGATGGCCTTGACCTCGGGGTCGAGCCACATCGCCATGAAGTTCTCGGCCCGCGACTCGTCTTCGACGCGGCGGAAGCGCCGGAACCGCTCGATGTCCGGATCCAGTTTCACCCGGAAGCCAGCGCGTTCCAATGCGTCTACGCCTCGCGACAGCGGTCCCAGCCGTGGCGCGTAGGACGGCGCAACGACGCCGATGAGATCTCCCTTTGCGAGCGTTGGTGGTCGGAGGAGCAAAGCGGGGGTCGGGGGTCGGGGGTCGGGGGTCGAGGGAAGCGGGTCGAGGGAAGCGGGGCGCGGGACGCGGGGCGCATGCGATCACCGACTCGAGTCCTCAACCTCGACGCATTCTAACTGTTAACATGCTGCGGCACCTCGCGCCTCCGCAATTATTGACGACACCCTCGACCTCCGCCCCCCAACCCGCCCTCGCAACGATTGCCGATTCCCGCTTCCCGCTTCCCGCTTCCCGCTTCCTCGCCCCCGACCCCCGACCCCGCCCCCCGTTACTTTTCACTCATGCCGCCGAACGAGACGTACTTCCGCAAGGGCTTTGGGCTCAAGGCTGCCGTGCACCAGACACTGACCGCCGACTATACGGCGCGCCTGGTGGATCTGCTGCTAGAGCGGGAGCACACGCTCACGGTGGAAGGGGTCACGATTCGCCTCGCCAAGGAATTCGGGTTCTGTTACGGGGTGGAGCGTGCCGTGGATTACGCGTATCAGACGCGCGCCAAATTCCCCGATCGGCGGATCGTTCTGGTGGGTGAGATCATTCACAATCCCCATGTGAACGAGAAGCTGCGCGGAATGGGGGTGGAGATTCTCATGCCTGGCGCCGATGGATTCGACTACTCGTCCGTATCTGCCGACGACGTGGTGATCCTTCCAGCGTTCGGAGTAACGATCGGGGATTTCGAAACGTTGAGAGCGATTGGTTGTGTTCTCGTCGATACTACGTGCGGGTCCGTTCTTCACGTATGGAAGCGAGTCGATGGCTATGGGCGCGATGGATTCACCGCCCTCATCCACGGCAAGCACTACCATGAGGAAACGCGGGCGACGGCGTCGCAGATCCTTCGCTATCCCGGCGGCCAGTACCTGATCGTACGCGACATGTCGGAAGCCCAGGACGTAATGGCGTACATCGAGGGCACTCGATCGGCCGAGGAGCTCATGGCGCGTTATGCGCCTCACGCCTGTTCACCCGGCTTCAATCCCGAACGGGATCTGCGCCGAGTCGGCGTCGCCAACCAGACGACGATGCTGGCCACCGAATCGCTGGCTATAGCCGCGGCGGTGGGCGAATCCATGGAACGTGCGCACGGCGCTGCCTATCGAGCGGAGAACTTCCGCTCGTTCGATACCATCTGCAGCGCGACTCAGGACCGGCAGGACGCCGTACTCGCACTGCTCGAGGAGCCTCTCGACGTAATGGTCGTAATCGGCGGCTACAATTCCAGCAATACGATGTCGCTGGCGGCGATTTGCGCCGAGCGGGTGCCGACCTACCACATCGAGGATGCAAACTGCATCGAGCCCGATCGAGGGGTGATCCGGTTCAAGCCGATCGGCGAGCCGCCGGAAAGCATGGCCTCGAACTGGCTTCCGGCCGGCGGCGAGATCCGGGTGGGGCTCACGGCGGGAGCGAGCACCCCCAACAACAAGATCGGCGACGCTGTGTCCCGCATCTTCGCCACCCGGGGGATTGCACCGAAAGCGGTACCGGTCTAGACCGGCACCGCCGGATCGTTCATTCTCGCGTGGGCCCGTCTCATCATGCCGCGTTAGGCGTGCAGTTCCCAGTCCTCGAAACGGAGAGTGCGGCCGCCGTACTCCAGGCACTCATAACTCTCGGCCTGGCCGGGCTCTGCGCGTACCTCTATCGACAATTCCGCAAGCCCTATCTGGCCTGGTGGGCCGTTGCCTGGGGCCTCTATGTCCTGCGGGTAGGCGCGATGCTCAGCTTTCTCACCACCGACGAGCGAGGTTGGCTTTATTGGCACCAGGTGACGACCGGCTGGACGGCGATCGTGCTGCTCGGGGCGGCGTTGGAGTTCGGGCGGCCGCTGAGGTGGCGGCGGCAGTTTCTGCCTCTGCTGCTCTTTCCACCGGTCTGGTCCTACATCGCCATCTACCGGCTCGACAATTTCCTCCTTGCCGCCGGGCCGGCCGTACTCTTTCTGAGCGTGGCGACGCTCTGGACGGGCATCGTCTTTCTCCACCACTGGCGGAAGACCGGATCGCACGGCGCGGCATTGTTAGGTTGGGGGTTCACCGTCTGGGCCCTCCACCATCTCGACTATCCGATCCTCCGCGCGCGGGGCGCGTGGAATCCGTGGGGATACTATCTGGACATTCTGTTCGTACTGGTGACCGGCGCCGGGATCTTTCTCCTGGTGACCGAGGATCTGCGCCGTGGCCTGGGGGCACTGGCGGCACTGTCCGGTGACCTTCAGGGCGGAGAGGATGATACGGAGACGCTCGACCAGCTGCTGGCGCGGCCGCTGAGTCTTCCCGGAGTACGTGGAACGGCAATCATGCTGTCGGGAGAGCGCGGTGGAGCGGGGGATGTGTTCGTGCGCGGAGCGGGTAGCTGCGCGGGGCTTACCGGAAGCGTCGCGGACGGCGGACTGCGAACGCTGATAGATCTGGCTGCCACGACCCGCCGCCCTCAGCGAGGCGGAGACTGGCAGCCATCGGACGACGGCACTTCCGCCGCGCCGTACGCGGCGGCACTACCCATCCTTCGCGGGGCGGAACTAGTGGGCGTTCTGGTGATCCTTGGCGATACGCGGGATCCGTTCACCGCGCTCGACGATCGCTTTCTCGTAGCGTTAGGTCAGCAGGTGGGTGCGGCGCTGGAGAATGCGGAGCTGTATCGGAGACTGCGTACCCGGACGGGAGAACTGGAGCGGCTGTCGCTGCGCATGGTACACCAGCACGAGGAGCAACGGCGTACGCTTTCGTACCACCTTCACGACGAGACGGCGCAGGTATTTGCCGCGGTGAAGATGCAGCTTGGAATGGTTAGGGAATCGAGCGATCCTGCCGGTGCGGAGCGGCTGGATCGCGTGCTGTCGCTGGTCGATACCGGCATCCAGAGCATCCGGAATCTGACTAACGACCTCCGTCCATCGCTGCTCGATGACCTCGGATTGCTGCCGGCTCTGCGCGCGCTCGCGGCCGACTTCGCCAGTCAATCCGGGCTTGAAATCACGGTTGCATCGCCGCCAGCGCTTCCGTCCCTGCCTGACGAGGGAGAGCTGGCCCTGTTCCGCGCCCTGCAGGAGGCACTCTCGAACGTAGGGCGGCACGCGGAAGCGTCCAGCGTAGCCGTAACCCTCGAGAGCACCGACAGCGGCGCCATTCAGATGACGGTTCGCGACGATGGCCGCGCCGTGACATCGGCGCGTACGCTCGAGGGCCACGGACGCATGGGTCTGGCCGGGATGCGCGAGCGCATCGCGGCGCTCGGTGGTACGTTATCCGTTCAGGGCACGCCCGGTGGTGGCGTGCTACTGTCAGTCACGTTAGCTGCACCGGAAGACTCCGTATGACTTTGACCGATATACGCATACTGATTGCCGACGATCACGCCGTTGTGCGTGAAGGGATTCAATCAGTTCTACATGCGGGGGAGGGATTTTTGGTGGTCGCCACCGCGGCCACCGGGACCGAGGCGCTCACTCTTGCGAAGCAGCATCGTCCCGACGTCGTGGTACTGGATATTTCGATGCCCGGCAAGACGGGACTCGAAGTGACCTCTGAACTTCGTCAGGCGCTGCCGGATACCCGCGTGCTGATTCTGAGCATTCACGATCACGCCGAGTACGTCATGGAGAGCGTCAGGGCGGGGGCAGGGGGCTATCTCCGCAAGGACGCGGCACCGTCGGAATTGCGCGATGCGGTGCGAGCGGTCCATCGAGGAGACGCATTTTTCAGCGCTCCAGTGGCGCGGCATCTCGGCGATGGAGTGCGCGCGGCCGCCGAGCACGACGGACGCCGGCAACGGCTTGATTCGCTGTCTGCGCGTGAGCGCGAAGTGCTCGAGGGTATCGTTTCGGGCGAGACCAACAAGGAGATCGCCGCCCGGCTGGGCATCAGTCCCCGAACGGTAGAGACGCACCGCGAAAGCCTGATGCGCAAGCTGGAGATTCATACGGTAGCCGGACTTAC
>JBGTNB010000220.1:0-1773 GCA_041743285.1 Gemmatimonadaceae bacterium | reverse complement strand
CGCGGGAGAGGTGCTGAAGCGGCGAGTGCGGGTCAAGACGCCGCATCCGTGCCCCCCGGAGGTCTTGCTCGATCATCTGCTGGCGCTCGTTGAACCGCTTGCGCCTTTCGATTGCATTGCGGTCGGCTTCCCTGGCGTCGTGCGATCGGGGACCATCGTCACCGCGCCGAATCTTGGCACCAAGGACCTGCGAGGCTTCGATCTGGCGTGCGCCATCGCCGAACGGCTCGGACGCCCCGTGCGCGTGGCCAATGACGCCGAGATTCAGGGGTTGGCCGCGATAGAGGGCAAGGGTGTTGAGATGGTGATGACGCTCGGCACCGGCTTCGGAACGGCGCTCTTCGAGAACGGCCGGTCGCTCCCGAACCTCGAGCTCGCTCATCATCCATTCCGCCATGGCAAGACCTACGAACAGTGCCTCGGGAAGAAGGCGCGCAAGAAGTCCGGCAACAAGAAATGGAACCGCAATCTCGAGCGAGCGATCCGGACCCTCCGGAGCCTGATCCACTTCGACACGCTCTATATCGGAGGCGGACATGCCAAGCATGTATCCATCGATTTGGATGACGACACCACGATCGTGTCAAACACACTCGGTGTGAAAGGCGGCGTGGCGCTGTGGTTGGGAGTCGGAGGAGCCCGAACGCAGGAATGTCGCACGGGATGTCAATGAGGTTCTTGGCGCGATTCTGCCATGCGTAGGCGGCAAAGCAGCGGCACCCCGGCCCGCCGCGGCGAGGCCAACGTGCCGCCGGGAAGTGATGGCTCACTACGGCTGATCGTCGCTGTGCAATAACGGACAGCCCCTCGCGATCCCAGGGGGCAAGATGGGCACGAGGACGTCTGAACCATCGAATCGAGAGGTACATCTGATCGCCCATCCACACCAACTCGTTCCGGCGACGCCACGGCGCTTCCAATCGCCTCACCAGCCCACCGTCCATACGCAGTTACTTTCGAACGGCCGGCATGCCGTCATGATGACCGTGGCCGGTTCCGGATACAGCCGCTGGGGGGAGCTCGCCGTGACTCGCTGGCGCGAGGACCCGACGTGCGATGACTGGGGCACCTACATCTTTGTTCGGGATGCGGATCGCGGCACCGTCTGGTCGGCGGGGTACCAACCGAGTGGCGTGGAGCCCGACAGCTACGAAGGCACATTTTTCGAAGACCGCGTCGACATCGTCCGGCGTGATGGCACGATCACGACCAGTGTCACAGTACTGGTCTCGCCGGACGCCGATGCCGAGGTACGTCGCGTCACGGTCGTCAACGAAGGAGGCGACGCTCGTAACATCGACCTGACGTCGTACGCGGAGCTCGTGCTGGCTCCTGCCGCAAGCGATACCGCACACCCCGCCTTTTCCAATCTGTTCGTGCGGACGGAGTTCGCCGTCGACATCGGCGCAGTCCTGGCGACTCGCCGGCGCCGGTCCGCCGACGAACCGTCGGTGTGGGCGGCTCACCTCGCCGTGGTCGAGGGGGACGAGGTCGGCCCCGCTCAGTTCGAAACTGACCGGGCGCGCTTTCTGGGACGCGGTCGCGACATCCGGACACCCGACGCGATCTTCAACGGTCACTCTCTCTCCAACACGCACGGCGCCGTGCTCGATCCGATTTTCAGTCTTCGGCGATGCATCCGATTGGCCCCGGGGGCCACCGCGCACGTCACGTTCTGGACGCTCGTCGCCGCCTCGCGCCGCGAGGTGCTCGATGCGGCAGATCGCCATCGCGACTCGGCCGCATTCGATCGCGTCAGCACACGCGCGCGTG
>JBGTNB010000219.1:0-3363 GCA_041743285.1 Gemmatimonadaceae bacterium | reverse complement strand
GAATAGCTCACGCCAGCCAATCGAAAGCTCACACCGCACGCTTCATCGATCGTCAGGTATATCTCCCCCTCGCCCACCAGCGCCCGCGCGCCATTACGGCTCGTCAGGTCCTCCGCCGGCGTGCCGACACCCAGCGAGTCGCCGGTACGAAACCGTTCCGTCGTAAGGCGGACGCGCCAAACGGTATCCTGATCGACTTCGGCCACCACCGTGTCGCCCAGGGATGACAATGTACAGCTGGCGTCCAGGCATACCTTCGACCCCGGTTACCACGCTGTCCTTTACCAAGCGGCAACGCTCACCAAGAAGCTCGACCGTCGCACCCACCTGTAAGACGCCGATCCCCCGCTCTATTTGCACACCGGCCTCGGGCACTCCGCAATCAATGGCTGCTCCGGCGGTGTCTCTCGCGGCGTTAATCGCGGCTCGCGGATCGTCTCCGGCGCACGCGCAAACCGCGGCGAGCAGTAGTGCCGCGGGCATGGGCGCTCCGGACCGTGTTGTCGAAAGGGTCACGCGGCCCTGAGTGGAATCCTCGTGCCAAACCCTCCACCGCTGAGCTGATGTCGCGGGTCGCTCGAGGCGAGAGATGCGAGATGCGAGATGCGAGGACAAGCACCGCCAGAACATACGGGTTGCAGCAACTGCAAAGGCTGAGGTAACCTGCGCCTCGATCGCGCAAATCCAGCGGATCGCGACGGCAGTCCCTCTATTCGCCCGGCGCCTGCCCTACTGACACTTTCTCGGAACCATCGCTCCCTTCTCCCTGGGTCATTCGCCGCCGCTTCTCGACCTCCATCACCAGATTCTGCAGATCGCTGGGATTCACCCCAGGAATGCGCGATGCCTGCGCCAGCGTGCCGGGGCGGATTCGCGCGAGCTTCTGGCGCGACTCAATGGCGAGCGACCGCATCTCCTCATACGGCAGGTCGCTTTGAAGGGCGAACTCGCCCATACGGCGCATGCGATCCGCCTGCAACCGCTCGCGTTCGAAATAGCCTGCGTACTTGAGCTCCAGATCGGCAGTGCCGAGCGCCGCGGCTTCGAGCTCTTCCGCCACACCTGCGGCGGCGAGCAGCTCGGCGAGCGTTACCCCCTGACGGCGCGCCACATCCATGACCTTGACCGAGTGCGTGAGCGGGGCTCCCGCGGACCCGCCTGCCCGGGCAAGGACCGGGTCAGCCTGGGACGGAGAAATACTCGTCGTGGCTGCAAGCGACAGCGCCCGGTCCTCGTCTGAGATCCGCCTATCGACCCGGCGCGACTCGGCGCCGGTAAGCGCGCCAAGAGCTTGGGCCAGCGGTGCCAGCCGGCGCAGCGCGTTGTCCTGCCTTACCGTTAGGCGAAATTCGGAGCGCGAGGTGAACAGCCGGTACGGCTCGTCGACTCCACGCGTCACCAGGTCATCGACCAGCACGCCGATGTACGATGTCTCGCGGCCGAGTACCAACGGATCGCGTTCCTGAACGGCCAAGCCGGCGTTATAACCCGCAACTATGCCCTGCCCCGCTGCCTCCTCGTAGCCGGTCGTTCCATTGATCTGCCCGGCGAAGTACAGTCCATGCAGCGCCTTTACCTTAAGCGTCGCATCCAGCTGGGTGGGAGGATAGTAATCGTACTCGATCGCGTAGCCCGCTCGTGTCATGCGCACCTGCTCCAGACCTGGAACGGCGCGCAGGAACTCGAGCTGCACCGAAGCCGGGAGCGACGTCGATAGTCCATTGACGTACAGCTCGGTGGTATCATGCCCTTCGGGCTCGAGAAAGAGCTGGTGGCGCTCGACGTCGGGGAACCTGACGATCTTGTCCTCAATGGAAGGACAGTACCGCGGACCGCGGGCGGCGATTGCGCCGCCGTACATCGCCGAGCGGGCAATGTTCTCGGCAATGATCTTCTTGAGCTCGCGGCCGGCGAATGTTATGAAACACGGCAGTTGCTCCAGCGCCGGCGGTCTCACCGGAAGTGAGGCGCCATTCTCGTCAGGCGGAGTCGCTCCGGCGCGCCAGAAGTGCGACCACGCGTAACCGAAGTCGCCGAGCTCACTTTCCTGCCGCTCGAGCCGCGAAGTGTCGACGGTGCGCCCGTCGACCCGCGGGGGAGTCCCGGTCTTGAAGCGATCCACGGTCAGTCCGAGCGCGTCGAGTTGCTCGGCCAGGTGCGTCGCGGGGGCGTCGCCGGAACGCCCTCCGGCAATACGGGTCTCCGTTCCGATATAGATTCGTCCACGCAGGAAGGTGCCTGTGGTGATCACCACGGCGCGAGCGGCAAACCGCCGCCCTTCGAGCGTTTCAACGCCGGTAACGCGTGCCCCGGCCTGGTCGATGAGCAGCCGCGCGACCGTGCCCTGGATGGTCTGGAGGCTGGCGTGACGCTCGAGAAGATACCTAACGGCCCGCCGGTAGAGTCCTCTGTCACACTGCGCCCGCGGCGCCCACACCGCCGGACCCTTTCCGCGGTTCAACATGCGGAACTGGATGGTGGCAAGATCGGTTGCGCGGCCCATGATCCCGCCAAGGGCATCTACTTCGCGCGCAACGGTCCCCTTCGCCACCCCGCCGATCGCCGGATTGCAAGACATCTGGCCGATTGTCTCGAGTGCGCTGGTTACAAGCGCTACGCGACAACCCAATCGCGCGGCTGCCACGGCGGCTTCGGTTCCGGCATGACCGGCGCCGATGACAAGCACGTCGAACGAATCTTCCGGCGTCTGGTCGGAAGAGGCCGTCATGATGCGCTCGCCAGGAGAATCGTGGGACATGGCTTGAAAGTAATTGAATCACAGGGCCGGGTTGCGATAGGCGACTAGGCGCTGGACGGATCGGTGGCCGCAAACAGGTCTCGAGATTCTCGCGCGAGCATTCGCTGCTTGACACCCGCCCGCACTGTCGTGAGCGTTGCCGGTACTACCAACCATGTACTCATGCCTTTTCTTCGAACTTACGTCGCCATCGCGGCGCTCGCATTGGCCGGTTTCGGCTCCTTGCGGGCGGCGGCACAGGATCCAGTGACCACCCATGCGCCTCCCCCGCTCGTCGAGAGATGCGTCAGTGGAACGCTCACCGTCTCCGTAGGCGGAGAGTCGGTGGGCGAGGAGCAGTACGATGTTCGCTGCGCCCAGGATGGATCGCTGTTCGCGCGCGGCACGACCCGAATCGCTCTTGGCGGTCTCACCGCCGATTACGTCGTCGAGATGACCCTCGACAGTTCGGCGGTACCGTCGCTCGTAACGGCGATCGGGACGACGAGCAGCGGGCCGATGAACGACACGCTGACGATGCGCGGCGCTCAAAGCGCGCTGACGCGCGGTGGGGCCACGCAGCCGGTACCCGCGTCGGCGGGAGCCGCCTACATGGGCAACAATCT
>JBGTNB010000218.1:0-3113 GCA_041743285.1 Gemmatimonadaceae bacterium | reverse complement strand
GACTGAGCGCGCGCATCAGCTGGTTTTGCATTACGACGGTGGTGGGTTCTCGGGGTGGCAGCGGCAGCCGAATGTGCGCACGGTTCAGGGCGAGCTGGAGCAGGCGCTCCTGCGCTTGTGCGACACGCCGGTTTCGGTGCTTGGCGCGGGGCGCACCGACGCGGGAGTGCATGCCAGAGGGCAGGCAGCGGGTGTGCGGGTGGCCGACAGTTGGAAGCCGGCCGATCTCCGACGTGCACTGAACGCAGTGTTGCCGCCCGACATCTGGGTTGCTGCCGTTCACGAAATGCGCGAGCGCTTTCATGCGCGCTACGACGCGACCGCGCGACGGTACACATATTACGTAGGCACGGATGATGAAAGCCGGTCTCCATTCCGGCAGCGGTACGAGTGGGCGTTGGGCCGCGGGCTCGACGAGGGTGTGCTGGAGCGTGCGGCCTCGGCGATAGTCGGCGAGCACATATTTCGTGCATTCGCCGTGCGTGGCACGGCTCCCCCGGAGGACGAACACAGGTGCACGGTGGAGCGGGCGGTGTGGCGGCGACGGCCCGGCGGATTCTCGTTCGAGATCGAGGCGAACCGCTTTCTGCACCACATGGTGCGATTCTTGGTCGGTACCATGGTGGAAGCGGCGGGCGGCAAACGTCCAGAGGAAGACGTGCCGCGGCTTCTGGAAGCGGAGGACAACGGCGATACGTCGCCGCCAGCCCCCGCCCACGCGCTCTTTCTCGATGCTGTGATTTATCCGTGCGAATGCTACCTGACATCGGCTCAATGACCCGTCCCGCGGCACTTCTGCTGCTCGCCGCCTGCGTAGGCGGTGACTTGCAGAATGACACTGAAGGCGGCTCACCGTTTTCAGTGGCGGAGGCGCGAGCGGCCCAGGGGACTTCGACGCCGGCGGATCCGCGGCGACGGACACCGGTCACCGAGGCGATCGCGCGCGTGGCGCCGTCGGTCGTCACGGTTCAGACACAGATCGTTTCGCGTGCACCAGTCGATCCGTACGCGTGGTTCTTCGGTGGTGGAGCCGGCGGTTCGCAGCGCATCACGCCGGGCCTGGGGTCGGGATTCGTCGTTCGCGGCGATGGAATAATCGTGACGAATGCGCACGTGATAGAGGGCGCATCGACGATCTCCGTCGCAATGTCTGACGGGACGACCCTGCCGGCCGAGCTGCTCGGTGCCGACGAACCTAACGACATCGCCGTACTGAAGATTCCGCGGACCGGGCTTCCAGTGGCGGCACTGGGCAATTCGGACAATCTGCTCATCGGAGAGCCGGCAATCGCGATCGGCAATCCGTTCGGCTTCGTCCTCGGCAATTCCGAGCCAAGCGTGACGACCGGCGTGGTGAGCGGCACCGGGCGCAACCTGATCGCCCGCACGCAGGAAGGACAACTGTATCTGGACATGATCCAGACCGACGCCGCGATCAATCCCGGCAATTCCGGCGGTCCGCTAGTGAACGTGTTGGGTGAAGTCATTGGCATGAACAGTTCGATCTTCTCGCCAAGCGGTGGATCGGTGGGTATCGCGTTTGCGATTCCTATCGACAGGGTGATTCGTGTCACCGACGACCTCATTGCGCACGGTGTGATCCGGCGGCCATGGGTGGGCATCAAGACGGAGCCGCCGCGGGGCCTTTCGCCACGCGAGGCGCTCACCGCCGGTGTGACCGTATCGTCGATCGTTCCGGGCTCGCCGGCGGCTGAAGCCGGGATCCGGCCGGGCGATGCTATCATCCGCGCCGGAACGCGGCCGCTGCGGAGCACCTACGATTGGCAGGCGGTGCTGTTAGATGTGCGAGTCGGGGAGGAACTGCGGCTGGCGCTCGAGCGCGACGGACGCGAGTTCAACACCACCTTACGGGTCGCCGACCTGCCGGAGGTGAGCGCTCCGCGCGTTGCCGTGCTGCAGGAGCTCGAGCTCGTTACGTTGACGCCGGCGATTCGCGCCGAGCGGGGGCTGACGGCGGAGGCCGGAGCACTAGTCGTCCGAGCCAGCGAGCGGATTGCCAGCGAGATCGGCTTCAGGCCTGGCGACGTAGTTCTGCAGGTGAACCGTGTAAAGGTCGAGCAGGCCGAGGATGTACGGCGGGCGCTCGAAGCCTCAGCCGGCCGGGGCGTCATCCGCGTCTACTTCGAGCGCGACCGGCGAATCTACATGACTGATTTCATTCTCCGATGACCAACCCGGCCGCTCGCTACACCTCGCCACTGGCGGAGCGTTATGCGTCTCGCGACATGCTCGAGCTATGGTCACCGGCTACTCGCTACGGACTCTGGAGACGCCTGTGGCTCGCCCTGGCCGAAGGTGAACAGGCGCTTGGTGCACGCGTGGCGATCCCGGATGAAGCCATCGCGCAGATGCGGGAGCATCTCGACGACATCGACTTTGAGGCCGTCGCCGAGTACGAGAAGCGCTTTCGGCACGACGTGATGGCGCACGTCCATGCGTTCGGCGACGCGGCACCAGCCGCGCGGCCGTACATCCACCTGGGTGCAACGAGCGCGTACGTCACCGACAATGCCGACCTGATTCTCATGCGACGCGGGCTCGGACTTCTGCGCCGCACCATCATCGAATGTCTCCGCAGGTTGGCGGCGTTCGCCGCGCAATGGCGGAGCGAGCCGGCGCTAGCCTACACGCATCTGCAGCCGGCGCAGCTCACTACG
Organism: Gemmatimonadaceae bacterium; assembly: GCA_041743285.1. Lineage (GTDB taxonomy): Bacteria > Gemmatimonadota > Gemmatimonadetes > Gemmatimonadales > Gemmatimonadaceae > JALZIF01. The sequence continues at coordinate 435 of JBGTNB010000218.1, read as the reverse complement.
GTCGGAAAACGCGCCACGTTATGGATGCAGGACCTCATACTCGATCTCGCCGACCTCGACTACCGGGTCGAGGCAATGCCTCTCCGCGGCATCAAGGGCACGACGGGAACCCAGGCAAGCTTCCTCGAGCTTTTCGGCGGGGATCACGAAAAGGTCCGGCAGCTCGATGCCTCGGTTACGCGAGCGATGGAGTTCGCGCATTCCCTTCCCGTCACAGGTCAGACCTATACGCGGAAGCTGGACGCGCACGTGCTGGGGGTTTTGTCGGGAATAGCGGCGAGCGCGGGCAAGTTCGCCGGTGACATACGCATGCTGCAGGCGTTCGGCGAATTGGAGGAGCCATTCGAGAAGGAGCAGATCGGCTCGTCGGCCATGGCGTACAAGCGCAACCCCATGCGATCCGAGCGGATTTGCGGACTCGCCCGATTCGTCATT
>JBGTNB010000217.1:0-10537 GCA_041743285.1 Gemmatimonadaceae bacterium | reverse complement strand
CGCCTCGGCGGCCTCGCGTCGTACTTCCGACGCCTTTGTCAGGTGCTCCGATGCCTTGTCGATCGCGCCCTGCCGCTGCTCCACTTCCTGGCCGAGCGATTGTACGCGATCGCTGATCTCGTCGAGCTGCTGCGCATGTGCTTCGAGCGCTACGACCGAGGCGCTGATGGTTCCCATGCGCCGCTCGGCGGTTTCTACGGCGGCCGATACCGCTCCGATCGAGTTCGTGACACGCTGCGCATCTGCTGCCTGACGCGAAAGGTCCGCGAACCTCGACTCGGCGGTATCCATCCGTGTACGAATGCCGGTGCTGCGCTCATCGAGCTGCTCGGCTGTCGTCTTCATCCCATCCAGGCGCTCGTGCAGCTCGTCTACAGCTGCAGCTCGCGACTCGATCGATTCGATCGACCCGGTTACCCTCTGTACTTCCTGGCGCAGCGCCTGTACTGCTGGCGTGGCCCGCTCGAGCTCGTCGACATGGCCGCGCAGCGTGCGCATCCGTTCGTCAGCTTCGGCAAGCCAGGCGTTCGTCTCTGCCTGGCGATCGCGAAGGCGCGCCATTTCGGTAGATGCGACACGCGTCTGCTCCAGGCCGTCGCGAATCGACTCCTGTGCGCCATTCAGAGCGGTCAGCTCACTCGACACCTGCTCGATGAGCGGCTTGGCTTCTTCTACCCGATTCATCCGCTCGGCAAGCTCGCGAAGGTTCTCGTCCAGCTCACCGACGTCGTCGCGTACGACGCGCAGTCGCTCGGCTTGCGTCGTGATGCGCATCACATCTTCTGAAATGTGCGCAACCTGCGAAGCGAGCGAGCGTGCGCGGCCGTCGGTTTCAGAGACGAGGCGCGCGGACGCGTCTACAGCTCCAAAGCGCTTCTCGCAATCATTGACGAAGCCTCGCAGCTCGGCGATCCGCTCGCTGGCCGCATCGAGGCTCCGGTTCTCGAGTTCGAATCGCTCGGCGCTCGCACGCATCTCTTCGCGCAACGAAGTGAGCTCGCGCTTGGCGTCCCGCTCGGCCTCGTCGAGCTCGCGCTGCTGAACGGAAATCTCGGAGCTGCGAGCGAGCACGGTTGAGTGCAGCGACTGTACGTCGGCCAGCTTGCTCTCCAGTGCGCTCAGTGTGCGTGTCTGCTCTTCCTGTCGCTGCAGGGCTGCATCGAACTGGCTTCCCAGCGAAACCACCTGCGACGACTGCGCGATTGCGCGTTCAACAGTATCGCGCTGCTGCTCGAGCGCGGCCGTCCGCTGTGCAACCTGGTCAGCGATGGACTTGAGCACCGCGAGCTGGTGCTGCACGTCGGGAATTCCTGCGGCGAGCCGGAGGAGTCCGGCCAGCGCCTGATCGGCGGAGGCGGCGCGGCTCTCCAGAGCATCCATCTTGGTAGCGGCCGCCTGTTGGCGCTGATCGACACCCTCGAGGCGTATGGTTGCATGCTTGTGGGCGCGCAGCACGTCATCGTGGACCGTACGAAGGCGAATGACATTGTCGAACAGATCGCGGATCTGAGTCCGGATCGTACCGGCCTCGCCTCGCATCGCGGAGAACTCCGAGCTGAGCTCGGTGATCCGCTCGAAATTTTTGCCAAACTCGAGCGCGGTCTCGACCTTTTCGACGAGATCGGCGAGGGAGGTACCGACACGAGCGACTTCGGACTCGGTAGCGGCCAGATTGGCGTTGGCGAGCTCCTGCGATTCGGCCAGGGTCGCGGCCTGGTCACGGACGGTGGCGAACTGTGCGGCGATTTGCTCGGTCGCGGACAGTTGGGAACCGACGCTATTGATGCGTTCCTCCAGGGTCGCGATCTCGCTGCCGCGCTCAATGGTGGAATCGACGGACCGCAGAGCTTCGGCGGCGCGCTCGGCGCGCTCTACCAAGGCCTCGAGTGCAACGGCATCGTAGGCAAGCTGGCTGGCGGCACTCAGCCTGTCGTCGTTGTGGCTGTTCGACGAGCCGTTCGTCGAATGGCGCTTCTTGAAACTTGGAATCGAGATCATTACTGCCTCTGCGAAGTGGCCCCGGGACGCGCGGAATTATCCGCCGTACTCTGAGGACGTTTCGCACCGGAGTGCAGTCACAGTCTTATACGATCCAATTTCCGGGAGTGCTTAGCGATCCCCTAGGAAGCGCTAGAAAGAGCCGGATGAGCTCGCCACCTTTCTAGCGAACTGAACGGTAGGTGACATGAATCACGATTCATCATCTCATCGCTTGCGGGCAGCCGGGGACTTTTCTGCTCGTTCGGGAAACATGCAGCAAACAAGGATCGTCGAAAAACGTTTTCGCAGCTCGTTAGGCGGCTAGGAAGGGGACCGGTCGCCCGCGAGTGCGTTGATCCACGCCGTTGCTCCAAACACATGCCGAGCTCTTGCGCTCGCGCATGTTTCCTTTCGACCTTGCGAGATTCGAATCTGCGGATCGGCCAACGTCCGGTTTGAGCCGACGCGGTGTGGGGGGTCTCGACAATTTGCGGACCTTGGCGGAAAATTCACGGATCTCGCGACCGGATCAGGGCGTTTTTTTCGTGGGGACGGCGATGGCCAGTATCACCTTCACCTCCAACATTCAGCGGCACGTAGCGTGTCCGCCTGCCGTTGCGCCCGGACGGACGGTTCGCGAAGTATTGGACGTCGTCTTCGCCGACAATCCACGTGCGCGCAGCTATGTCCTGGACGACCAAGGTGCCTTGCGCAAGCACATGGTGATTTTCATAGACGGAGATACGATTCGCGATCGCGACACACTCGGTGACTCGATCGGGGCGGATGCCGATTTGTACGTGATGCAGGCTTTGTCAGGCGGATGACGAGCAGCTCGTCCATATCCTGGAACGGGTTGCGCAGAATGGGATCAACATCGTGAGCGATCGACTGATGGTCGCGACGAGAAAGGGGCTCTTTTTCGTCAGGCGCATGCAAGGCGGATGGAAGGTAGAGCGCGTCTCCTTCCTTGGCGACAATGCGTCGGTGATGCTCGCCGATCCGCGGGATGGACGCATGTACGTGGCACTGGGGCATGGGCACTTCGGTGTGAAGATGCACTCGTCAGGCGATGGCGGCGAGACTTGGGAGGAGCGGCCGGCGCCCGCGCTGCCGCCGCGGCGGGAAGATGAGGAGCCCTGGATCGACTCGATGGGGCGCGTAATTCCCGAGAGTGTTCAGCTCGTCTGGGCGCTCGAGGCGGGCGGTGTCGAGGAGCCGGGCGTCCTCTGGTGCGGGACGATTCCCGGCGCCCTCTTTCGTTCGCCCGATCATGGCACGACGTGGGCGCTGGTTCGCTCGCTATGGGATCATCCCAGCCGGAGGAAGTGGTTTGGTGGCGGAGCTGATTGGCCGGGAATTCATTCCATATGCGTCCATCCTGCCGACTCGCGGAGAGTGATGGTTGGCGTATCGTGCGGCGGGGTCTGGGAAACCGAGGATGCTGCCGGTAGTTGGCGGTCGAGAGCAAGAGGAATGTTCGCCGCTTACATGCCCCCCGAGCTTCGTGAGCAGGAGGACATTCAGGACCCGCACCGGGTCGTGCAGTGTGCCGCGGACCCAAGGCATTTCTGGGCGCAGCATCATAACGGCGTCTTTCGGAGCACCGATGGTGCTCGGACGTGGACGGAGGTTACCGTCACGCCATCGTCGTTCGGCTTTGCGGTAGCGGTATCACCTAACGATCCATTCACGGCGTGGCTCGTCCCGGGAGTGAGCGACGAGCACCGCGTCGCCGTTGGCGGAAAGGTGATCGTTGCCCGAACACGCGATGGCGGCCGGACCTTCGAGCAGCTTGGCACCGGGCTTCCGCAGGAGCATGCGTACGACCTTACCTTTCGGCACGCACTCGATGTGGATGAAAGCGGAGATCGGCTCGCGTTCGGCTCGACGACAGGTTCGCTATGGGTCTCCGAGAATCAGGGTGACAGCTGGCAGGCCGTCTCTGAGCATCTGCCGCCCGTCTATGCCGTGCGATTCGTTCCTTCAGGAAGGTGATGATACGTTTCCACCAGTTCACGGCGCAATCGGAGCTTTGGTTAGGCGCATCTCGATGACCTTCATCCAATTGGTCTTTCCATCGGCCGACCGCTCCCCGATCTCGTGCCAATCGCCATCGGCGGTTCGAGTAATCGTGTAGCGAAGCTGACCCGCCTGCGGGTGATGAAAGCCCCACACCAGAGTGTCCACTCCGACAACTGGCTCGGCGTCGACGGCCTGTCCATTTGCCAGATGCGCCCGCATGCGATAACGATTTTTCTCGGCATCCCACCATATCGTTGCGAACGCGTCGTGCACCACTCGCTCCTCGCCATTTTCGATTACCGTTCCCAGCCCGGCGATGGTGAGAACAGGTCCCCCGGCGGCCAATTCCACGCCTTCATGCTGCGAAGCTTCGACGGGCCCACCCGGACCGACGAGAACCGACGCCTTGCCGCGCCACTCGCCGACCAGGTACCCGAGCTTGTGCATGGCTTGGGCAGAGGCATTTGGCGCATGTTGAGCGCTGACAGGCATGAAGGCGAAAAAAAGACCAGCGACAGCCAGGACCCAGCGCATAGACGCTCCGCGTTCGTGGTTGAAGCGCCAAGATAGCGCAGGTGAATTCCGTTCGCTTGAACATTTCGGCCATCAGCTCGAAGCGCGCACCCTCCATTTCCGTTTCCCTTTCCCATTTCCCCTTTCCCACCAACAGACTACGGCTTGACGTCGACATGCTCGATCAGTCGTAGCCGCTGTGCCAGCAGCGTCGGAGTGTATGCTGTCATGCGAACTATCTCGTTCACGAGGTGCGGCTGGTCGGCGAAACCCGAGTGCGCGGCGATCGTCGACCACGGGGAATCTCCGCCATCGATGACGCGGCCGAGCGTCTGCCGGAGCCGGCGTATGCGCGCGTACTCCTTTGGCGATAGGCCCGTCGCGTCTCCAAACCGGCGGCGCAGCTGGCGGTCGCTCATTCCGAGCTCCCGGGCAACGGCGCCTATCGCGCGGTCGGGCCCGCCATCGATCATTGCGATCGCCTGACGCACGAGCGGATCAATCGCACCATTCGAAGTGCTCGGCCCGATTGCTGCGCCGAAAATGTCGAACGCGTCCGTCAGAGTCGTCACCCCTTGCGTCGCGACGAGCAGCCGCTCGCCTAACGCGCCCAGCATCCGAAGCGGCAGGCGTTCGTTGAGCGTACTCCTCGGATCGATGCCGCATATCGCCCTTGCCAAGTCAGGCCTGAAACGAATGCCGCGGAAGGCCATGCCAGGTTGAACGGGCACAACGACTGGTGCGGTCCGGGCTCCCATGGCAGCGAGCACGAAGGTGTGGCCATGGTGCATCCCCCAGACTACCGAAATGCCGGCGTCTGGCCACAGGGTGTGGCTGGCTGGTGCGCCGTCGCGCACCTCGAAGCCCCAATATGCCAGCACAAAGCCGGCGAGCTGGCTCGGTGGATCGACCTCGAAGTAGAGGAGTGGCGGCGGCATGAGTGGCTGGAGTTTTTACGCAACGCATGACCCGACAGCAAAATGGGCGGGCATCCGCGCAAGCGTTATCCCCATTTTCGAGCCGCTCGGTCCTGATGCCTCTTTCGGTAGGCCGTACCGTTGCGTACGCTGAGGGACGGGACCAGAAAGTAACAGTCAATCGACATCGAAACGCTTATATCCATGCGCCATACGCACGAGCCGGTCACAATGGGAAGCCCGCGGTCCCGAATAGTGGAAACCAGTATGTTCCGGTTCACTGACGCATGGTTCCCTCCGCACAGCGTGCTCGAGCCGCATACGCACGACCGAAGCATAGTCGCCGTCATGCTCGAGGGCTCCTTCGAAACGGAAATCGGCGGGCAGCGGATCGACTGCATTCCGAAAACTACCTGGACCGAGCCCCGGGAAGAGCGTCACGCCAACTACGTCGGCAAGTGCGGCGCCCGGGTGCTTGTCACCCAGCCGCACCCCGATCGCCACGAGTTGCTCGCTCCGTTCAGCCGTCTGCTCGATGAGGTGATCGACATTCGCGATCCGGCCATAGCGCAGGACGCGCGGAGGGTCGCAGCGGAGGTGGCCAGGCCCGACTCCCTGTCGTCCTTTGCAATGGATTCCCTCGTAATGTTGATGATGACTCGGGCGGTTCGCGGGTCCGCGCGAAGGCGTCGCGAACGGGGGACGCCACGCTGGCTGTTGCAGGCGCGCGATGTCGTCCACGCGCACTTTCGCGACCATCTGGATCTCACTGTGGTCGCGGCGACCGTGGGCGTGACTCCCTGGCACCTGGCGCGCACCTTTCGGCGCCACTTTCACCTGAGTGTCGGCGAATATACCCGGGCATTGCGCGTGGAGTGGGCGCTCCAGCAGCTATCGTCGACGGGCACACCGATCGCCGAGGTCGCCCAGCGGGCGGGGTATACCGATCAAAGCCACCTGACGAGGGCCTGTAAGGCGCAAACGGGGCTGGCGCCCGCCGCCTATCGACGGCGCGAGCAGGAGTAGAGCAGAGGGCTTGCCCTACTCCTTTGCTGCGTCCGGTCTACGGCCTCACCTGAATGTTGCCGTCGACGACTGCCCACGTGTTGGCCTCGTTCCAGAGCTGAGCCTGGCAATATTGCTCCGAGGTAATGATTCCTGCGCCACCCTCGAAGCCTAACACTGTGGTGCGGTCATCAGGCGATTGGCCTTCGCCGTAGTCCACCACGCGGAACCAGACGTCCCTGCCAGGCTGATGAATCGGGGTAAGAACGGCGGGATTCGTCGAATTGTTCTGCGTGATGACGCCGCCGATCCAGGCTCGGTTGTTCACCGGGTCGAACGAAACGCAGGTAACAGTTCCATGAAAGTCCACCGTGCCGCCGGCGCTCTCATATACCTGCCGAAACTGACCATTGGCGCCGCCGTCGGCTTTGATCTTGGCGTTGAAGGAGAAGCTGAGGAGCGAGAAGCCCGCCGGTAGCTGCGCCTTGCCTCCACCGGTCGTCGACCCGGTGACGCCGCGACTGGCACTAGCTGTCGGACTGCCGGGGGATGGTTCGGTGGGGGTGGAAGAATCACATGCGACCAACGCCGTCGTCGTCGCCAGCGCCGCGACAATTGACAATCTCATGAAGCACTCTCCGGTCCGGGTTAATGACGGTGGTCCACAAACCTAGGACCGGAGTGTGCTGGATTCTTGAATGGCGGTGACGTGAATTGTACAGGTGTGCGCAACGACCTACTGCTGTTCCGACACCGCGTGCGGGCACTCGGCGGCCCGCGCCAGGAGCAGTGCGCGTTCTCGAGCGTTATGTGTCAGCGATGCCGCGCGCTCGAATTCCACCCGTGCCTCGTCGAGCCGTCCGAGCCTGAAAAGGAAATCGCCGCGCACGCTCGGTAGCAGGTGGTACCCATCGAGCGAGTGCTCCGCCACCAGCCGGTCGACTATATCGAGTCCCGCCGACGGGCCGGTTGCCATGGAAACAGCTACCGCCCGATTGAGGCGCACCACCGGCGAGGGAGAGACCTCGGCGAGCGAGTCGTATAGCCCGGCGATCGCAGTCCAGTCTGTCTGCTCAGGCGTACGTGCTCGCGCGTGGCAGGCGGCAATCGCTGCCTGGAGTGTGTAGAAACCGGGTGGCCCACCTAACGCTTCGGCACGGGCGAGGGCGGAGTGGCCGCGCCGGATCAGGATGTGGTCCCAGCGCCCGCGGTCCTGATCCAGCAGGAGAACCGGCTCCCCTGCCGCATCGGTGCGCGCGCGAGTTCGCGAAGCTTGTATTTCCATCAGGGCGACAAGGCCGTGCACCTCTGGCTCGTGCTTCATGAGCTGGGCCAGGATACGGCCCAGGCGGAGCGCTTCGTCGCATAACGCCGGGTGCATCCAGTCTCCGCCGGCTGTGGCCGTATAGCCCTCATTGAAAATCAGGTAGATGACCCGGAGCACCGAGGCCAGTCGCGTGGCGAGCGCGTCGCCACGCGGTACTTCGAACCGCGCCTTCGCCTCACTCAGGGTTCGTTTGGCCCTGACGATTCGCTGAGCAACCGTCGCCTCCGGAACGAGGAACGCTCTCGCGATCTCCGGAGTGGTCAGCCCTCCGAGGAGCCTCAACGTGAGCGCAACCTGCGCGTCGGTGTTGAGCGCCGGGTGGCAGGTCATGAAGACGAGCCGCAACAGATCATCACCTACGTCATCGTCCAGCGCCTCGTCGAGGGCCGGCTCGGGGCTCTCCTGCCGGGCGTCGAGCTCGTGACCGAGCTGCTGATGCTTCTGCTCGACTCGCGCGCTCCGGCGAAAGTGGTCGATGGCCCGGTACTTGGCCGTAGCCATTAGCCAGGCACCGGGTTTGTCTGGAACGCCATCATCCGGCCATTGCTCGAGCGCGGCAACCAGCGCGTCCTGGGCGAGGTCCTCGGCCAGCCCTACGTCCCGCACCACGCGCGTAAGGCCGGCGATGAGCTTCGCAGATTCTATCCGCCACACTGTTTCGATGGCGCGGTGTGTCTCGGTAGCCGTCACGGCTCCAAATCACACCACGCTGGACACCCCCGGCAAGGTGGAAACGCAGGTTGCCTAGCCGCTCACCGACTGATTCGGCGGCGCCTTCCGGCGTGATTCCTGTTCCTCCCTGAATTTGCGCTCGGCTGCAAAGACTTCCGGCACCTTGTCCACGAGATCGCCAAAGTCTTCCTCCTCGAAAATCTGGCGAATCTCGACGACGTATTTCTCGTTGTTGGGATTCGGGATGCGCTTCACCCACTCGATCGCCTCCTCCTTCGACCGCACCTGCCATAGCCAGAATCCGGCGATCAGCTCCTTTGATTCAGTAAAAGGCCCGTCGATAACGGTGGCCTTTGAACCCGAGAATCGCACGCGGGCGCCCTTGGAGGTTGGGTGAAGCCCCTCCCCGGCGAGCATGATGCCTGCCTTCACCAACTCTTCATTGAACTTCCCCATCTCACTGAGCATCGTCGCGTTGGGCATGACACCGGCTTCGGAGTCCTTGTTGGCCGGCATGAGGATTAGAAAGCGCATGGTATGTCTCCATTATGGGAAATAGGAATCGGGAAAAGGGAAACGGGAAACGGGAAACGAGAACATGAGTCCAGGCAAATAGGCGCGACGACAGAGATCACGGGTTCGACGGATGAACTCCGATCTACAAGTACGTCGAACGAGGGGAAGGGAATTCGACAGGGCAGCGTGGGAGGAGCGTCAAGTGGGAAACGGGAAGGAAACGGAAACGCGGGATTCGGGAAACGGGGAACGAGCATGGCGTCGTCGAAGCTTCACCGATCTCTGTTCCGTTTCCCATTTCCCACTTCCCGTTTCCCGCTGTCCGCTTCCCGCTGTCCGCTTCCCGCTTCCCGCGCTTATTCCGCCTTTAGCGCCACCGCCGGCTCCACTCGCGCGGCCCGCGCCGCTGGAAGCCAGCATGCCAGAGTGCCGACAGTTGCCATGAGCAGGGCGACGACGCTCACCGTCACCGGATCGTTGGGCGTGACGCCATAGAGCAGCTGGGCGAGTAGCCGCGAAGCAGCGAGCGAGCCTAACACTCCGAGCGTGAGACCGCCGGCCAGCAGCACCCAGCCTTCCCGCAAAACCATCCGTTTGACCCGGGAGGCATCTGCCCCGAGACTCATTCGGATGCCTATCTCACCGGTGCGCGAGCTAACCGAGAACGCGAGCACACCGGCTATTCCGACCGCCGCGATGATCAGCGCCAGGGCACCGAAAGAAGTTACGAGCAACGCGTTCACCCGCCGGGGGGCGACTCCCTGGTCACGAACCTGCTCGAGCGTCTCCACGTTCTCGATCAGTGCCTGCGGATCGAACGAGCGAATCGTCTGTACGACCGACGCCGAGAGCATCGCCGGGTCCAGCGTAGAACGCACGACGAACGAGCCGCTGAAAATCTCCTCCGCGGCGAATGGCTGGAAGAGCACCGGAGACGGTTCGGCGTCGAGACCGGCGTCACGGGTGTCACCGACCACCCCCACCACCGTTCGCCAGTCTCCGGAAACGGGAATGAACTGCAGCACATCGCCGGTCCATGCCACACGCTGCCCAATCGGATCCACGTCGCCGAACAGCCGCCTGGCGAGTGTCTGATTGAGAATCACCACCATGCCGGCGCCGGCGCGGTCCGTCGACGAAAACTCCCGGCCGGCTACGAGAGGGATTCCTACCGTCCGAAAGTACTCAGGACTGACCGTCCGGTAGTCGGCGTTAGGCGTGGGTTGGTCCGGATCGACCGGCTGTCCTTCCGCCTTCACGTCCAGCCTGAAGTTGTTGTCTCGAAGGGGCACGATCGACCCGATCCCCGCTTCCACTACACCGGGAAGAGCGGCGATTCGATCACGCATCTGCTCGTACAGGAGCAGCTGTTCCGGAGTGCTCCGGCCGGTGCCGTCCATCGGAACTTCCATCGTCAGCACGTTCTCGACCGACACGCCGGTGTCCACGACCTGGAGCTTCATCAGCGTTCGAACGAGCAGGCCGGCTCCGGTTAGCAGAATCACCGACACCGCAACCTGCACCACCACCAGCGAGCGCTGCAGACGCTGCCGGCCGCGCCCCGCCGTCGTCCGACGGCCGG
>JBGTNB010000216.1:0-3798 GCA_041743285.1 Gemmatimonadaceae bacterium | reverse complement strand
ACGCCACAGGAGCCGCGCAATACGAGCGTGCACTCGAGCCGGTCGTGCGTGTGCCCCGCCTGACCCTGGCGCGCGATTGCAAACACCATCCGTTCAAGTGCCAGGCGGCCGAGCTCCACGCTTGGAACGTGCACCGAGGAGAGGGATGGGTAAACGTGCCGTCCTACGGGGAGGTCGCCAAAACCGGCTATGGCCATTTCTTCAGGTACGGCGATTTGTGCCTCACGCAGCGCGTTCATAGCTCCAATCGCCATCGAGTCGTTAGCGGCGAACATGGCAGTCGGTCGTGGGCCGTGCGCGAGCAGGCGGTGCGCTGCTTCGTAGCCGCCATCCTCGGTTAAGTCGCCCCACACCTCGAGGCTTTCGTCGAAGGACAGGTCGCTATCGCCGAGCGCCGTCAGGTAACCCTGACGACGCTCGCGCGCATCGGCGTTGGCAACCGGACCGCCGATCAATGCGATGCGCCGATGTCCATGGCGGACGAGATGCCGCACCATCGCCGCGGCGCCGCCGGCGTTGTCAATCGCTACCACTGCCGCCAAGGTATGACGCTCCGGTGTGCCAACCAGAACTACGGCCTGCTCGTCGGGCAATTCGCCTAGCAAGGGGAGCGGATCGAGCTCGGGAGATATGATGATCACCCCGTCCACGCGTCCTCGCATCGCATGGAGAGCATCGGTGGCGGCCGAAAAGTCGCGGGCGGCGCTCGAAACCAGCAGGTGAAAACCGCGCCGGCGTGCCGCGTTATCGAGCCCGAGCATCACCTGAGAAAGGAACGCTCCGGAGAGCTCGGGGATGAGGACTCCCACTGTTGTAGTGCGGCTGGTGATCAGGCTTCGCGCCGCAGCGTTGGGTACGTACCGGAGCTGCGCCGCCGCGGCGAGGACGCGGGCGCGCGTCTCCTCGTCAACGGGAACGGTATCGTTGAAAACCCGGGAAACGGTCGCCGGCGACACTCCCGCCGCTTGCGCGACCTCCTTGATCGTGACCTTCACCGCACCTCCGTCCGTAAGATCCAACTAGTTTAGGCGGATGGTGACGCCGAGCGTTAGCGGAAGTAATCTCAGCGTAGGTCTTAACGTACTATATGTTCAGCCGAAGCTCTTCGAGGCATGACGCACCCATTCCTCCGTGACCGACAACCAACGCACGCCGACGCGCGCCGATCCGACAGCTCGCATTCCCCTCGAGTCAAGCACGCCCGATTTCGGCGATCTCGCCGCGGTGCTCACCGGAGGAGGAGCGCGGGGTGCTTATCAGGTCGGCGTTCTGCGCGCCATTGCGCGTCAGTTTCCGGAACTGCGCATTCCCGTGCTCGTCGGTGTTTCCGCGGGCGCGGTGAATGCGACCTATCTTGCCAATCATTCCGGGACGATGCCACAGGCGGTAGATGATCTTGCGGGTCTGTGGACGTCGCTCAGTCCGGAGCAGGTGTTTCAGGTGGATGGCTCGGAGCTGGTGTCGAACAGCCTGCATTGGCTCGCCCGCCTGAGTACCGGCGGCCGGCTCGAGGCACGAAGCACTCGTGGACTCGTCGATACCGCGCCGCTGCAGGAAGTGCTGGAGCGCACGTTAGGGGCCGCTGCCGACGAGCCGCTCGCCGGTATCGCCGAGAACATCGCGCGAGGGACGCTCCGCGCGCTCGCGCTCGGGACGACCAACTACGCTACCGGCCAGACCATCGTGTGGGTTCAGGGAAGCGAGATCGAGACATGGGAGCGTCCAAAACGCCGCAGCGTACAGGCGCCGATAACGATCGGGCACCTGATGGCCTCGGCCGCGCTGCCGCTGTTCTTTCCGGCGATCCAGATCGGCTCCCACTGGTACGGCGACGGCGGCCTCAGAATGACAGCCCCATTGTCGCCGGCACTCCACCTCGGCGCCAGCAAGATTCTGGCGGTGTCGACGCGTTACCAGCGCACCCAAGCTGAAGCGGACCGGCCGGATGTGATCGGGTACCCACCGCCGGCGCAAATTCTCGGCGTAATGTACAATGCCATCTTTCTCGATCTGATCGACCAGGACGTTCTGAGGTTGGAGCGGATGAACCGGCTACTGGCCAAGCTTCCGCCTGACGAGCGCGACGGAATGCGGCTCGTAGACATCATGGTTATGCGCCCATCCCAGGACCTGGGGCGGCTGGCGCGGGAGTATGAACCGCGGCTACCGGCGATGTTCCGGTGGCTCACCCGCGGACTCGGTACGCGGCAGACATCGAGCTCGGATCTGCTCAGTCTTCTCATGTTCCAGGGTGACTACCTCGCCAGGCTGATCGAACTGGGCGAGGCGGATGGACAGGCGCGCGCATCCGAGATCGCCGACTTCATCACGGGCACGCGGATGGTGGCCGGGGTGGAGCGATAGGGAGGGCTTAACGCAGGGTTAGGTGTCGGACAAAACAAATCATAGTTCGACCCTACGATTCGTCGACTAGCGCTAACGCTCATGGTTTGCACGGATGCGGCGGATTATGACGGATGCTTGCGATGTGATCTCGATTGCGGCGAGTCCTGGCTTGCATAGGTCCTGGTTCCTCGGGCATTTCAGTGCAGCGATTCACTAAGCATTAGCAGCTATTGCATTTGTTGATGCTACGGTTGTGGTCTGCCTTGGCGAAGAAAGGCTCCGGAAGCAGATGGAGAGATCCGCAGCATCCGTCCAGATCCGCCTCATCCGTTTCAACCATGAGCGTTAGTGCCAGTCGACGAATCGTAGGACAGAACTATGATTTGTTTAACTCACGCCAGGACACTTCGCTTGATCGGTTAACGCCCCACCACGATTTCCAATCCCTCCGCCGCGGCCAGTACTCGTAAGGAGGCGCCTTCGCGAGAGACGCGCTCCACGCAGCGATCCACCATAGCGTCGATCGCGATGTCCGAGCGTCCCGGCGCATGGTGGAAGAGCGCCAGCGCTTCAACGCCGGCGTCGAGTGCCAGCTGGAGCGCATCGTCGGTCGTCGAATGTCCCCATCCCATGAAGTCCGCCGACTCTTCCTCGGTGTAGGTGCTGTCGTGGATCAGGAGGGCGGCCCCGCGGCAGGCCTCGCGAAGCACTTCGCGTGAGGCGGCACCTGCTCCCGGCTCCTCGGCGCGCAGCTCGTTGTCAGGCACGTAGACCACCGGGGCACCGCCAGCTGCGTCGATTCGATAGCCGAGGGCGCCGCCGGGGTGCCGTACCGGTATCGCCAGGATCTGCATGCCGCGCAGCTCAACGGCTTTCAGCGGAGGATCACGAAATTCGATCCGAGCTCCGACTTCGTCGAACGGAACCGGGAATACGTCCGGAGCGAGCAGACCGCGGATCGTCTGCTCGAGGGTGCGAGTGGAGTGCCCTGCGCCCCAGATCCGCAGATGAGTTCCCCGCCTGAACATCGGTGAGAAGAACGGCAGCCCCTGGATGTGGTCCCAATGCGTATGGGAAAGAAACAGATCGAGTGGCTCGTCAGGCGGGTCGCCGTCGAGTGAGATACCGAGCGCGCGAATGCCGGTGCCCGCATCGAAGATGAGCGGCACGGCATTTCCGGCGGACACCGATACACACGGGGTGTTGCCCCCATAACGAGCGGTGTCGATGCCCGGAGAGGGGATCGATCCCCGCGCACCCCAGAACCGCACCCGCATCGCGGATCGCGCTACGCGCGCGCCGCGTTGTTCTTCCTTCACCCCGCGCTCTTGTGCGCCACGCGTTCCAGCGCGCTCCGGTCGGACACCGAGATCTGCCGCCGCTCGACGGTGATCATCCCCTGATCCTGGAACTCGCGCATGGCGCGCGAAACCGTCTCCCGGCTCGCCCCGA
>JBGTNB010000215.1:0-15079 GCA_041743285.1 Gemmatimonadaceae bacterium | reverse complement strand
GCTCGGTAGGCGAGAGTGATCTCCATCCTACCACCCTTCCGTGTATCGCCTGCGGGGTTAGCTGACGGGTTGGGAGCAGGAAGTCTCCCTCCGGCGCTGCCGGATACACCCCGTGGTGCCTGGGTCCCCCGCCGCGCCGGTTAAAGGGCGCGCTCGGCTGGTGCGAATCGATTGTCTGGTGCCGCCGATGCTCGGCAGTAAAGCAGGCTAACCTTCGTAGGGTACTCCGTCAAGAAGGGCGGCGCCGGAACCGCCGTTCAGAGCGCCGACGGCGATCCCGAAGAGGTCTCCCATCTCCGCCTGCCAGAGCTCCATCTCGAAATCGCGCCGTTCGTCTGACCACGCCAGCAGGTCGCCCATTACAGGAAGCAGCCGTTCGGCGGCACCGGCCCCGTGGTCCTCCGTCTCGAACGCGAGGTGCATCCGACGGACGAGCACATCGCCTAACGACCGAGCCATTTCCCGCTCGACGGCGAATTGGACCTCGCCCATGATGTAGGGCAGGCCCTCCTGCAC
The DNA here is from genome assembly GCA_041743285.1 of Gemmatimonadaceae bacterium. Lineage (GTDB taxonomy): Bacteria > Gemmatimonadota > Gemmatimonadetes > Gemmatimonadales > Gemmatimonadaceae > JALZIF01. The sequence goes on along the minus strand of JBGTNB010000215.1, from coordinate 14,563 downwards.
CGGCTCCCGAAGGCACGGGTTGGAGGTCGCGAGCATCCAGACATCGCGCCACTCAGCGCCATAGGCGCGCAGCAGGTGTTCGGCGAGCCGCGCCTCACCCGTTTCACGTGCGGCGATATTGATCTCCGTCTCCAGCTCGCCGGCCAGCGCCCCGCCCGGCAGAGGCGAGAGGTCGGTTCGGGCGCGGCGCTCGCCGCGGCGGCCGATCTGACGCGCGGCGAGGTGCACCGCCTGCGATGCCATGACTCGATAGGTGGTCAGCTTGCCGCCGCGCACGGCGATTACACCCGGCGCGACCATCGTGATGCTGTGCTCCCGCGATACCTTGCCCGTTTCCTTCTGCCCGCTCGGCACCAGCGGGCGGATGCCCGCCCACGCGCTGACCACATCGCGCATTCCCAGCCGAGCGGCCGGAAAGAGCGCGTTGGCGGTACGCAGAATGTACTCGATGTCCGACGTGGTGGCACGAACCTCGTCAGGCGGACCTTCGTATTCCGTTTCGGTCGTTCCGATGATGGCGAATTCGGTACCGGTCGGACCGGCCGGCATTACGAACATGACCCGACCGTCGATAGGCGAGGTTATCGTGATCGCGCCGCGATTCCCGACTCGCTCGCGGGGCACCAGAATGTGCGAGCCCTTCGACGGCCGCACCGTGTGATTGACCATCGTTGGCACGGCGAGCTGTGTGACCGAATCGGACCATGGGCCGGCTGCATTTACCACCACGCGCGCGTGGGTCACGATCTGTGTCCCTGTTTCCTGATCGACCACGGTGACGGTGCGGGTCGTGCCGTCTGCGCCGAGCGCCGTTACAAGCGCGTGATTGAGCAGCGTTGCACCGTGGTCCACCGCGGCCCGAGCGTTGACGACCGTCAAACGGCTATCGTCGGTGGTGGCGTCGAAATAGACAGCCCCCGCCTCCAGTCCATGTTGCCGCAGCTCCGGCTCGCGGTCCCCTATCTCGTCGGCGCCCAGCCAGCGCGTGCGCCCCAGGTTCTTGAACAGGGCCAGAAAGTCGTACAGCGCCAGTGCCCCGCGCAGCTTCCAGGTGGAAACGCGGGCGCCGTCGTAAACGGGCCAGAGAAATCCCTGTGGCCTGACGAGATGCGGGGCGATGCGCGCGAGCGTGCGGCGCTCGCGGCTGGCCTCGAATACCAGTCCGAAATGGCCGTGCTCGAGGTAACGTATGCCACCGTGCACCAGTCGAGACGAGCGGCTCGATGTGCCGCTGGCAAAGTCATCCTTCTCGAGCAGTGCCACTCGCCAGCCGCGCATCGCGGCGTCCCGCGCGATCCCGCACCCGGTGATTCCGCCACCGATGATGAGCAGGTCGAACGTCTCGCGCGCGAGCGTGGCAAACGCCTTGGCGCGCGCGAGATTGGGTGGTGTAGCGCCCGTGGGCGTATGGCGCACCTAGCTCTCCGGTAACTCGGGCGCGTTTTTCGCGACAACCTCGCACCGCGCGACTATCATCTCTAACTTCCCCCCATGAGCTACGGAAACGGTACCCGCGTGGCGATCATCGCCGGCGTGCGAACCCCGTTCGCCAAATCGGGGACGATCCTCAAAAAGTTCTCGGCCATTGAACTTGGACGGTTGTGTGTTGCCGAGCTCGTGCAACGAACGAACCTCGAGGCCAGCGCGATCGATACACTCGTCTTCGGTACGGTAGTGCCGTCCGTGGTCGCTCCCAACATCGCCCGTGAAGTCTCGCTGCTTCCCATGCTGCCCAAGGGGATTCCGGCCGTCACCGTCAGCCGCGCGTGCGCGTCGGCGAACCAGGCAATTACCGACGCCGCGGATCAGATAGCCCTCGGGCATGCCGGTGCCGCCATAGCCGGCGGCGCGGAATCGCTGTCGAATATACCTATCCTCCATTCGCGAGGCATGTCGGACGCCCTCGTGGCGGCCTCCAAGGCCAAGTCGATCCCGGCCCGGCTAGGAGCTCTCTCAAAGATCAGGCCGAACGATCTGATTCCGATTACGCCGGCCATCGCCGAGCCGACCACGGGCGAAACGATGGGGCAGAGCGCCGAAAAGATGGCCAAGATCAATCAAATTCCGCGCGAGGAGCAGGATGCCTTCGCCTTGCGGTCGCACCGTGGCGCGGCGGCTGGAACGGCCGATGGACGCCTGACGGCGGAGATCATGACAGTCTATCCGCCGCCTGACTACACGCAATGGGCGGCGAGCGACAACGGGATCCGGACCGATTCCACGCTCGAGCAGCTCGCGGCGCTCAGGCCGGTGTTCGACAAGCGCTACGGGTCGGTCACGGCAGGCAACTCCTCGCCGCTAACCGACGGGGCGGCGGCCGTTCTGCTCATGAGCGAGGAGAAGGCACGGGCGCTGGGCTACGAGCCGTTGGCCTACATCCGCTCGTATGCCTACGCGGCTCTCGATCCTGGAGAGCAGCTTCTGCAGGCGCCCGTTCTCGCGGCGCCTGTCGCGCTCAAGCGGGCGGGTCTCACCCTGGGCGACATGGATCTCGTCGAGATGCACGAGGCGTTCGCCGCGCAGGTTTTGAGCAATCTTCGGGGCTTCGAGAGTGAGCAATGGGCGAAGCGTGCGGGCTTCAGCAAGCCGGTGGGGACCGTTGACCGGGACAAGCTCAATGTGATGGGTGGATCGATTGCGATCGGGCATCCGTTCGGCGCGACCGGCGCGCGAATCACGACGACGATGGCCCACGAGCTCAAGCGGCGGGGTGGTCAATTCGGCCTGATCACCGTGTGCGCTGCGGGCGGACTTGGGTTCGCGATGGTGGTGGAGGCGGCATCATGACGGCGACCATTTCGTTGAAGGCGTCAGCGCTCGCGGAAGCTCGCACGGATGACGGAGTCGCAATCGTCACCTTCGACCTGCCTGACGAGCCGGTGAACAAGTTCAACGCCGCCGCTAAGGCGGAGTTCGAGCAGACGCTGGCCCGGTTGGAGGCGGATTCGGAAGTTCGGGCGGTAGTGCTCATCAGCGGAAAGCCGGACATGTTCATTGCCGGCGCGGACATCGAGGAGTTCCTGGCTGTGGAGACGGCGAAGGACGCCGAGGCGATGTCTCGCGAGGGGCAGATAATGCTCGACGGGTTGGAAGCGATGCGCACGCCGGTAGTGTTTGCCATCCACGGGCCGTGTCTGGGCGGGGGACTCGAGGCGGCCCTGGCGGCGCACTATAGAATCGCGACGGATCATCCGAAGACGGTTCTAGCATTGCCGGAGGTAATGCTCGGGCTGATACCCGGCGGCGGTGGAACTCAACGGCTTCCGCGCACCGTTGGCATTCGCAATGCGCTCGACATGATGCTCACCGGCCGCAACGTGCGGGCGAAGAAGGCGCTCAAGATCGGTCTGATCGACGAGCTGGTGCATCCGGCGATACTTCGCGAGGTGGCGATCGACCGGGCGCGTTCGTTGGGCAGTGGCTTGCTCAAGCGATCGAAGGGGCGCAGCGATCATAACGCCGCCGATCTGGCGCTGGAGAGCAACCCGATCGGTCGTGCGCTAGTGTTTCGCAAGGCGAGAGAGAGCACGCTGGCCAAGACCCATGGCAAATATCCGGCGCCACTTGCGGCGATCGAAGCGGTGAAAACGGGATATGAGCATGGGCGGGAGCGCGGTTTCGGAGCCGAAGCGCGGTTGTTTGGGGAGATGGCCGCAACGAAGGAATCGCGCGAGCTGATCTTTCTCTTCTTCGCCACCACGTCGCTCAAGAAGGATCCGGGCGTCGACCCGCCCGCGCCCAAGCCCGCGCCGGTCGACCGTCTCGGTATCCTCGGAGCGGGGTTCATGGGAAGCGGCATCGCCAGCATCGCAGTGCAGCAGGGCACACTCGTGAGGCTCAAGGATGCGGCCCCCGACCGCGTCGGACGTGGGATCAAGGCGGTGAGCGAAGTATTGCGCGAGCGTCTGAAGAAGCGGCAGATCACCCGCCAGGAGTACGCCGATTACATGTCGCTGCTTGGCGGCACGGTAGACTATTCTGGATTCGCCAGCGTTGACCTGGTGGTCGAGGCGGTGTTCGAGGATCTGCAACTCAAGCACACCGTGTTGCAGGAACTGGAACCACACCTGCCAGACGAATCGGTCTACGCATCAAACACCAGTTCGATCCCGATAGGTAGCATTGCCGATGCGGCCCGGCGACCGGAGCGAGTGCTAGGCATGCACTTCTTCTCGCCGGTTCACAAAATGCCACTGCTCGAGGTGATCGTCACGCCGCGGACGAGCAGGGAAGCGACCGTAACAGCGGTCGCGTACGGCAAGAAGCTCGGCAAGCATGTGATCGTGGTCAACGATGGTCCCGGGTTCTATACCACCCGCATCCTGTCGGCGTACATGAACGAGGCAGGATTGCTCGTCGATGAGGGGGCGGACATCGAGGCGCTTGACAGGGCGCTGGTGGATTTCGGCTTCCCCGTCGGTCCGATCAAGCTGCTGGACGAGGTCGGGATAGATGTGGGGAGCAAGATCGGGCCGATCCTCGCGGAGGCGTTCGGCGATCGAATGAAGCCGGCCGATTCGTTCGAGCGGGTGGTGAAGTCGGGCCGCACCGGGCGCAAGGGTCGATCGGGTTTTTACCTGTACGAGGAAGGGGAGAAGTCGGAGAAGGTGGATCCATCGGTATACGCGCTTCTCCCGTCAGGCGCCACTCGTCGAACCATCCCCCCGTCGGAAGCTGTGGAGCGATGCGTGCTGGCAATGGTGAACGAGGCGGCGCACTGTCTGGATGAAGGGATACTTCGCTCGCCTCGCGACGGCGACATCGGGGCGGTGTTCGGCCTTGGCTTTCCGCCCTTCTGCGGGGGACCATTCCGGTGGGTGGATGCCGAGGGGGCAGCCAATGTCGTCAGGCGACTGAATGCCTTGCACGAGAAGTTCGCCCCGCGCTTCGCCCCGGCCAAGTCGCTGACGGCGATGGCGTCAGCGGGGGATCGGTTCTACCCAGCGAAGGGGAAGCCGGTGGAATGAGGGGCTAGGGGCTGGGGGCTGGGGGTTAGGGGCTAGGGGTTAGGGGTTAGGGGTTAGGGGTTATGTTGAAGTGCGAAGTGCGAAGTGCGAAGTGCGAAGTGCGAAGTGCGAAGTGCGAAGTGCGAAGTGCGAAGTGCGAAGTGCGAATGGTGTTCACGATATCTGCGCCGCAATCGACCATTGATTTCAGGAGCTCCAATGTCCCATCGTCGTATCGCTCTGTCGATGCTCGCACTGTTCACGCTCGTCGCCTGCAGCACCGGTGAAGATGCGGAACCGGCGGCCGATTCCGTCGTGGCCGGCCCCGACAGCAGCAGCGTCGAAGCATTCGCTGCCATGGATGCGCCCACCGCCATGATGGTCACGCTTACCGGAGGTCCTAACGCCGGCACCTATACCGCGGCCAGCGGTTCGCAGACCTGCTCGGTGGGCGCCAATGGTGCAGATGTGTGGAGCAGTCAGTTCGTCGATGATACCGCGACCTCGGGCCTGGGCTCCATGCAGGTCATGATCCCCGGGGAGCAGAGCGCCAGGCAGGGTACCGGGACGTTTTATTTCGCTATCGTCCTTGGCAACTTCATGCAGGGCACCGACTTCGTGATCGAGACGCGTCCCCAGACCCAAAATACCGGCAGTGGCACGGCGAAGGTCGTGGATACGGGCGAATCGGCGACCATTACGGTGGAAGGCCTAACCCGGGATAGCGTGCAGGTGCGCGCGGAGATCCGGTGCCGGGATGTGCGGCGGGGGAGGTGAGTCGGGGGGCGCGGGAAGCGGGAAGCGGGAAGCGGGAAGGAGAAAGGGGAAAGGGGAAAGGGGAAAGGGGAAAGGGGAAAGGGGAAAGGGGAAACGGGAAAGGGGAAAGGGGAAACGGCCATTTCCCGTTTCCCATTTCCCGTTTCCCACTACCGCCCCGCGTCCCTCGTCCCGCATCCCGCTTCCCGCGCTACGGCGTCACTACAACACTCGCCGTATCCGCTTTCCCCTCACTCGTCGCGATGATCTGGGTCGAACCGGCCCTCGCCGCGCGAAGGATCAGCGACTGTCCAAAGCTGCCGATTATCCAGGTGACGGTCGAATCCGTGACCACCCATGACACCGGGCGGTTGTTCAACGTGCTGCCGGCAGCATTCGTCAGGTTCGCGTAGAAGCCTAGCGAGTCGCCCACGGCGACCGTCGCATTGGCCGGCGAGAGCGACACGTAGGCGACCGTACCGCCAGTGCCGCCGCCTCCGCCGCCAGAGGAATCAGCTCCGAACACGAACACTGTGACCGAGGCGCTCTGATTGCCGCTGGCCGCCGTGATCTCGGAGAATCCGGAACCGACACCAGTCAGCAGTGCCGTCCTGCCGCTTCCCGCTACCGTCGCCACTCCCGGGTTGCTGCTCGTCCAGCTGACCTGAGGGTTGGGGCGCTGCACCCCCGAACTGTCGCCTACCCGCGCCGTCAGCGTGGTCGACTGTCCGGAATCGAGAACGAACAATCCTTCGATGTAGACGTACTCCAGATTGCGCTTGGCCAGCGTCAGGTCATGCTGGGAGGTTCCTCCGGCACTGACGGTGATTCCCGCGGACCATCTCTGATCGAGCGTCACCACGCCTAGCGGGTCGACATGAACCGTGTACGTGCCCGGGTTGAGGAAAGCCACCTTGTACTGGCCGTTCGCATCGGTACGTCCGGTGGCCGAGGCACCGTACAACGCTAATGACGTATCGTTATGGTGAAAAATCGTGATTGCTGCGTTAGGGATGGTCTCCAGTGTCCCATCGCCGTTTCTGTCGCCAACGACGGTGCCGGCGATTGCGCCGGTGCCCGCCCTGTTCACCGCACGAATCCACGAAATGAAAATGAACTCGTCGGTAGGCAGTGCCGTTCCCGGTAGTCGATCCTCGAACGGGGTGCCGGGATAGAAACTGCGGCCGACATCGAAGTCGATCACGATGTCCGCTCCGGCGTCAGGCACGCTTACCGGAGACTCCACCAGCGCGTTGAGTGTCAACTCGCCACCAACCGGCCAGTGGACCGTCGCCTCGCGGCCGTCGTTCATGATCACATTCGAGGAATCGGTATTGATCACCATCCTAACCGCCTTGTACGAGCCAGCCGGGAGTTGGCCCGCGCCAACAAGCTCGGTCTTACCCTGCTGCAACTCCAGCAGGTCGAACCGCTTGCGCGGCGCGGTGATTGTCACCCACTGCTGCGTTCCCGGGGCAATCGTGTCCACGCTGGTCGAGGCCGCGATGCTCACCACGTAGATGTTCACGCTGGCGACCGAATCGAATGGGAACGGAGCATCAGTCAGCAGTACATTGGCGATGCCACCCTCCAAGCCAGTGCCCGTGGCATCTTCTTCATAACAGGCTGCGGTGCCGGCGATGAGCGCGCCGGCGACGATGAGCATTGTGGGTTTCATCGGACGCTCCCCTCAGGAGGCGGTGGATCTGGCAATTCGTAACAGGTTGGACCCGCCCTGGGCTTGCCAAGTCACAACGTCCGGCGGGCCTCGCTCCATTTTCCGCGGGTGAAATCCGGGAACTTTACCGGCGCGCTGCCGGCCTCGACCGACGCTTCGCTGATCGGTCCGGGCACGCTCCACGCCGCCGCATCGTAGACATCCATGTCCGGTACCAGCCCTTCGACCATGCAGTGCACCAGGCGCCATGCCATGAGGTAGTCCATCCCTCCGTGGCCGCCCGACCGCGCCTTATCGCCCAGCCTTCGCCAGAGCTCGTGCTCGTGCTCGGCTTTGAACGAGTCGATGGAATGCCAGCGATGCCCGGGCGTCATGCCCTCGAGGTAGATGCGTGGGGGGTAGTCTTCGAAGATCCCGTTCGCGCCTTGCACGCTGTTGATACGCGAGTAGGGGCGGGGGCTCGACACATCGTGCTCGAGCCGGATCGTCCGGCCCTTCGCGGTCTTGATCAGGGAGATATTCAGGTCGCCGTTCACATAACGCTCTCCGTCGGTGTCGGCTTCGGTCTCCCGATGATCGGCGCGCCATTTGGAGAGTCCCATCTCCGGCGTGCTCATCGATACCAGGTAGTCGAACCGGTCGCCACGATCGATGTCGAGATACAGGGCGACGGGCCCGAGCCCGTGCGTGGGATAGAGGTTGCCGTTGCGCGCCGTATGGTGCGCTCTCCGCCAGAGCCCCTCGTCCTTGTTCTCGAAGAGAATCGCGCGAAGATCGTGGTTATACGCAGCACCAGCGTGTTTGAGCTCGCCGAACAGACCAGCCCGCACCATGTTGAGCACCAGCAATTCGTTATAGCCGTAGTTGCAGTTCTCCAGCATCATGCAGTGCCGTCGGGTCCGCTCCGATGTATCGACCAACGTCCAGCAGTCTTCGACCGTGTAGGCGGCCGGCACTTCGGTCGCGGCGTGTTTGCCCTGTTCCATCGCGGCGACGCACACCGGCACGTGCCATTCCCACGGTGTGGCCGTGTAGACGATGTCGATGTCCTCGCGCCTGACGAGCTCCTCGAACGCACGGTCGCCGCTGGTGAACCGCGCCACCGGATTGTCGTGACCGGCACGTCTGATCTGATCGACGGCGATCGACACTTTTTCCGGAACTAGGTCGCACAATGCCGTTATGCGCACATTGTTCACGCCTAGCAGCTCGTTGAGCACGCTGCGTCCTCTGAGGCCGGTACCGACGATCGCTACGCGGACGACTTCGTGCCTATCGAACGGCACGCCGATCATGGTGTCGGCTAACGGCGGCCGGGAGCTCGGCGTGCCGGTGCCGGCCGCCCGCAGTCCCTTCGCACCGACAGCCAAGCCGGCGCCTGCGGCCGCGCCGAGCATGAGGAATTTCCGGCGGTCGAGCTCTGTTGGCGATTCCATCACGAATGCACCCATGTGAAGGCGGCAAAGTTCTATCGGTGCGAGCGCACCGGCGATCCAAGGCAAGTGAACCGAAGGTTCCGCTCCAGCGCAATACCTGCCACGCCGGCTTATCGCTACCGTTCCCACGCGTGCGCGCCGGGCCCGGCTCGCGAAACAAGAAACTCCGCGCGAGCCGCGGCGGAGGGATGATCCTCGGCGTACCGGACAGACCACCGGTTTGCAAAATCAACGGCATCCGAGGCAGGTACCAGCGACCAGACACTGCCACCAAAGCCCGCACCGAACGACGAAGCGGCAATGGCGCCCAGCTCACGGGCCGAACGCGCCAGCGCCGCCGTCTCGGGCACCTGATTGCCTAACAAGTCCTCGGCGGCACGCTGCGACCGTTCGGCGAGGGAACACAGGGTGTCCCATGCGCCGGCGGCGAAAGCGGCGCCGGCTGCCGGAACGAGCTCGAAGGACTCGAGCAGAAACTGGTCGAGCCGCCTCACGAGCGCTTCGGGCTCGAAATTCGTCCCAGCGCGCGCGGCCAGCGCTCGCAAGCGAGACGGTGAATCGGGTTCCGATCCTGCCGCCGACGCGAGCGACTCGTCGGCCCTACCCGTTATGCGATTCCACTCGTCGAGAAGGTGTCGAACCATCAGCGACATTCGGTTGTACCGTTCGCGGACGTCGGTCGCCTTTTCGGCTTTCACGCCCGAAGAAGCAACCACGAAGAGGTGGTTGGCCGGCATTTGATGAGTCGCCTCCCGCATTACGGGAGCAAACGCGTACTGTGCCAGTTGGCCGGCCCGGCTAGACATGATGGCCACGTGATCTTCGCTACCGCCGAACGTGCCGACGCCCGCGTTGCCGCGAAGGCTCCCGAAGTTCTCGCCGTTCTCGACGCAGGCCAGGTACGATGCAAGATCGTCGACACTCCTTACCTCTTTCCGATATTCCGCCGACGCCTCCAGGTCGTTCGCCCTGGCCAGTATCAGGAAGATGACGGTCATCAGCGCGCTCGAACTGCTCATTCCCGCGGCCATCGGCAGATCGCTTAGAAACGCGATGTCGGCGCCGCTACGGCAGCCGGAAAAGTTGGCGGCGATGCGCTTGACGACAGTGTCGACGTACATGCCCCAGGTCTCGCCGGCGGTCGTTGCCAGTTGGTGGTCGAGAGAAGAGGTATGCACGCCGCCATGCGCCACATCCGTTACACGGACCAGGGCATCCGAACGGGCGGCGGCACGCACGACGAATCCCTTCTCGACGGCGCAGAGGAGGCTCCGCCCACCGGCGTAATCCGTATGCTTGCCGAAAATTTCCATGCGGCCCGGTACCCATGCACTCCACCGCTGCTCACCACTGCCCGCATCGTCGAGCGCGCGATCGGCGAGAGCCAGCGAGGCCGCCTTAGCCGCCGATTCCCATTCGGACATGCCGATGCGCTCGAGCTCCAGTACGTCATTACTCATTCGGCGTCAAAGCCTTACTTCTACTCCACCCAGCCTTGCTGCCACCGCGGCCACGTCGTCACGAGTGGAGAGATCGAGCACGCCACTCGAGCAGGGTATCACGCGGAAACGCTGGCCGAGTTCGCCTTGCGCGATGCCGACAGCGTCCTGGAGCTCGTACTCGCCTCGCGCGGATGGCGCGACGCGAGCGCAGGCGTCGAAAATCGCGGGCGTGAACGCCCAGAGATTCATGCTGATCAGGCTCCGTTCGATCAACTTTTCATAGGTGGCGTCGTCAGGCTTTTCAATGATCGCGCGCAGGTACCCGTCTGCATCTTTATCCACGAGCGCGAACCGCCGCAGCCGGTCGGCGGGTATGTTGCTCCCGGCCAGCAATCCGTCACGTTCAAACCCAACCAACCCGGCGCCGCTAACCTGAGCGAGCAACCGTAAAGCGTCCGCTGGATAATAGTTGTCCGCATTCAGGGCAATAAACGGCGAGTTTCCGGCCACGTCGCGCGCGGCCGCCACCGCGTCGGCGGTACCGCGCGGCTCTTCCTGCACTGCAAACTGGATGCGCAAGCGCGACAGTCGAACGCCTGACGTGTAACGTTCCCAAACCGAATGATGCTCGGGCCCGATGACCAAACAGACATCGGTGAGGCCAGCATCGCCCAGCGCGCTCAGCACGTAGTCCAGAAACGGCCTGCCGACCGGGATCATTCCCTTGAGGCCGTGATCGGCGGCATGCGCCTGTTCCGGATCAAGCTCCACGCCCGCGTCGTCGCGACGCATCCGGCTTCCCAACCCGCGCGCGAGGATCACCGCTTGCGTGATCAGTTCGCCACCTCGCCCGACTTCCAGATCCGGGGCAGCAGCCGCGCCAATCCTAACGACGCGACGATGAAGACTCCCGCCCACATCCACCCGATGCCGAGCCGGCCGTACAGGAAGTTCCCGGTTCCGAATAGCGCCGCATAAACGATGAGACATCCCAACATCCATGCGAGCATCGACATGGGCAGAGAATCGGGCGAAGCTGGAAGGCCGGTCGTCGCGCGGACGGACGACCACCCGGGTCCGGCCGGCCTCACGAGGCGGTAGAACGACTCGAGTATGGGCCGGTCGTTCTGCGGACCCATGAACGTCACTGCTACCCAGACCGCCGTCGTTATGGCCACGCCAATGAGCAGCGATATGTGCGAAGCCACGCTGAACCCCGCCTTTCCGGCGATGAAGAAGGCCACGGCAATGATGAACGATGTCAACATTGCCGCGATCTCGCTCCACGCCGTTACCCTCCACCAGAACCAGCGCAACAGGTAGAGGAGCCCCGTGCCGGCCCCGATCGACATGATCAGGGTGAAGCTCTCCTGGGCCGTGTCGAGCACGTAAGTGAGCAGTGCCGCGAGTAGCATGAGCCCGGCAGTGACGAGACGGCCGGCCATTACATAATGCCGCTCGGTTGCATCGGAACGGATGAACCTCCGGTACAGGTCGTGTACCAGATACGAGCCGCCCCAGTTGAGGTGCGTGGCTATCGTGGAGATGTACGCCGCAAGCAGTCCAGCGACCATCAAACCTAGCAATCCGGCCGGCAGAAAACGCAGCATCGCTGGATAGGCGATGTCGTGTCCGATGAGCGCCGGATCCACGTGCGGAAACGCGCGCGAAATGTCGCTGAGTTGCGGATAAACAAGCATCGACGCGAGCCCCACAATGATCCACGGCCACGGCCTTACCGCGTAATGCGCGAAGTTGAAGAGAAGCGTGCCGGCCAATGCGTCGTTCTCCGACTTCGCGGCGAGCATGCGTTGGGCTATGTAGCTACCGCCGCCCGGCTCGGCGCCAGGATACCACACCGACCACCACTGTATGGTGAGGGGCACGATCAGCACGGTCAGCGTGAGCGTCCAGTCGCCAAAATCCGGCACCAGGGCCAACGTGGTGGGATCGATCTGGGCAACGAGACCAGCCAGCCCTCCCACCTCGGGCTGCTGCAGTGCGAAGTAAGCGGCGGCGAACGAGCCGGTCATGGCGATGCCGAACTGAATCAGATCGACGACAAGAACGCCCCAGAGCCCGGAAGTGGCCGCGAAAGCGACATTGAGCAGCGCGCACACTACCAGCGTCTGCGCCATCGGCCAGCCTAGCAGCACATTTGCGATCTTAACTGCCGCGAGATTGACACTCGCCATGATGATGCAGTTGAACACGAGACCGAGGTACACGGCCCGGAACCCTCGTACGAAGGTGGCGGCCTTGCCGGAGTACCTTATCTCGTAGAATTCCAGATCGGTGAGCACTTTGGACCGGCGCCACATTCGAGCATAGAAGAAGACGGTCATCATTCCGGTCAGCAGAAACGACCACCACGCCCAGTTGTTGGCGACGCCATGTTGGCGTACGAGATCGGTGACGAGGTTGGGGGTGTCCGTCGAGAATGTGGTCGCCACCATCGAGACGCCTATCAACCACCAGGGTGCAGCCCGTCCCGACGTGAAGAATTCGGCAGTGCTGGTCCCTCCGCGCCGCGCGAAAAAAAGCGCGGGAACGAACGCGATCACCAATGACACGGCAATTACGATCCAGTCGAGTGTACTCAGACTCATCGGGGGTCGAGGGCGCGGGGTGCGGGGTGCGGGACGCGGGGTGCGGGACGCGGGATGCGGAACGAGGTCAGGAGACGCGCCTAAGATGAGGCAAGCCGACTGGCTCTGCTACTCATTACTGGTCACATTGAAGACTCGTCAGCCGGATGACAGACAATTACGACGCCCGACCTCCGACCCCCGATCCCGCTTCCCGCGTCCCGCTTCCCGCTTCCCGCTTCCCGCTTCCCGCGCCCCGCGTCCGGGTGACGAACTCTCCAAACCCCAGGTCTTTCTAGCGTGACCGCACTCGCCGCGACTTCGGACGCCGATCTGGTTCGCCGCGTTCTTGCTGGCGAGGTGGAAGCCTATGCCGGGCTGGTCGCCCGCTATAGGGACCGGTTCGGCCGTTTTGCGACGCAGATGCTGGGGAGCCAGGAGGACGCCGAAGAGGCCCTCCAGGACGCGTTCGTTCGAGGGTACCGCGCGCTGGGCCGCTGTGAGGATCCGGATCGGTTCGGCTCGTGGCTGTTCCGGATTCTTGTGAACCGGTGCAGGACGCATGGCGCGAAGCGCGCGAGGCGGGAGCGTACAATCGTGCTCGACGAAATCGCGCTGCAAACGGCGGGTGTGGATGGTGGGGCCGAGGCCGCGGCCTGGAGGGAAGCAATAGAGTGGGCGCTGGGCAAGCTCGACGAGGCGCAGCGTGAGGCATTTCTGTTGAAGTACGTAGAGGATCTCAGTTACGAAGAGATGGCGGAGTTGACGGGGGTAGGCGTCTCGGCGCTCAAGATGCGTGTGAAGCGCGCCTGTGACCGGCTACGCGTGATGTTAAGAGAGGTGGAACGTGTCTGACGATGAACTGATCGAGCGCGCGGCGGAGGAATTGCGGCGACCGGTGCGCATGGATCCAGCGGTGGATGCACGCGTCATGGCGACGGTGCATGCGATGCCGCGGCATCAGACCGCACGTTCGGGTCGCGGCTGGTTGGCCTGGCTCACTCAGCCGCAGACCGTGCGCTTTTCGCCACTCGGTGCGATGGCCGCGATGGCGGTAGTGGTGGCGGCTGTGGTGATGGTTCCCCGTCTTTCGCCTGACGATGGTGCGGAGCGGGTTGACGCAACCGCGCCGATGCGTGAAGCTGAACGATCAACCGGCTCCGATTCCACCCATATGGTGCAATTCGTATTCGTCGCTCCAACGGCGCATTCGGTGTCGCTGGTCGGCGATTTCAACAACTGGGAGATGGATGCCACCCCGCTCAGCGCCGGGCCTTCGCGGTCGGTGTGGACGGTTCGGCTCCCCCTCGCCAATGGCCGGCATCGGTATGCATTCGTCGTTGATGATTCCACCTGGGCCGCCGATCCATCGGCGCCGCCGGCTGCGGGTGACGATTTCGGCGTGCCGAGCTCGGTGATAACGGTGGCGGAGAGAAGCTCATGAGGTACTTGATGCGATGGTTGGCGGGCGTCGTGATGCTGTTCGGCGCGGCAGTTGCCGGCGCGCAGGACGCGCGGCTGCAGCAGCGGCTGGATGCGGCGACGTCGGCGCAGGTCGAAGCGATTCTGGATTCGGCGCGAGCGGCGGGACTGCCAACTCGCTCGTTGACTAGCAAGGCGCTGGAGGGTGCTAGCAAAGGTGCGCCCGGAGCACGAATCGTCGCCGCGGTGAGCCGTCTCGCCGGTAGTCTGCGCTCGGCGCGCAGCGTGTTGGGTC
>JBGTNB010000214.1:0-3271 GCA_041743285.1 Gemmatimonadaceae bacterium | reverse complement strand
TTCCGTAGCCGATGACCGACACGCCATAGCTCTCCAGCCGCTCCAGCGTCGCCGGGAGATCGAGAATTGACTTGGCCCCCGCGCAAACGACGATGATTGGTGCCCGGGCGAGCGCGCCGAGGTCGGCCGATTCATCAAACGGTGCACCGCGGTGCACACCACCGATGCCCCCGGTAGCAAATACGCGCACCCCTCCGAGCGCGGCGATGGCCAGGGCGGCGGACACCGTAGTGGCTCCATCCGCGCTTTGTGCGATGCACAGAGGAAGGTCCCGCGCGCCGACCTTGCGAAATCCCTCCCTGGCGAGGAGTCGCTGCTCCACATCGGGCGAGAGACCCAAGGTGGGCACTCCTCGGACCACTGCCGTAATTGCCGGAGTTGCACCCGCCGCGCGTATGGCGCGATCCATGGCGCGCGCCGCAGATTCGTTGGCCGGGATTGGCAGGCCCTGTGCAAACACGGAGCTCTCCAGGGCGACAATGGGAGACCCTGACGAAAGGGCATCCCGGACTTCGGCTGAGATCTGGAGCATGGCTATCCCGATGGCGTGGTTGAGACAGGCGATTCCCCATTCCCGATGCCCGTTTCCCGTTTCCCATTTCCCGTTTCCCCATTCCCGATTCCCGATTCCCGACTACGCACGGCACGCTCTCTGCGCCTAGGGGTATTGTACGTCCGATTCAACAATTCTGGAGGGACCGTGTCCTCTTCTCGATATGTGTTGGTGGCCCTGATCGCAGTTGCCGCAGCGGCGCAGGCACTGCCGGCGCAGTTCACGACCGTAGTCGCTCCGCCGCCCAAGGAAGCGAAGCCCTCCGTCCCTCGCTCGATGCGCTCGGACACGACGATTCGTGACACGAGTGCCGCAGCCCGGCTGCAGGAGATGTCGGCGTGGGTGGACAGCGCGGCAGTGGCAATGGGGATCCAGACCGCCGCGGCAGAGTCGCTCATTCAGACGGTGCCCGCCGACACCACCGCCGGGAGGGTGATCGCCACTCAGCCGGTCGACACCACGGGTGGACCGGCGGTAGACAGCGCTCGTCGGGTTCCGCGCGAGAGCGCGCCGGGCCGAACCGAATCGTTCCGCGATGGCGCACCGGCGCCTGACACGGCGACGCCGTTTCCGTTGATCGCACTGCTAGGCGCGTCGCTTATCGGTGCCGGCATGCTGTTGCGACGGCGATAGGCGCAGCGGGAAATGGGAAACGGGAAACGGGAAACGGGAAACGGCAAACGTCCTGCAATCGTCATGTGGCGATGGAGGCGATTCGGCAGCGCGGTGCTGCTCGTTATTGGCGCGGCACTGCTCACCGCCGCGGCGGGTGACGTAGCCGCCGCTGCACTAGCGCGCGACCGTGCCCGCTCGGCCTGGGATCAGTTGACCGCTCGTCAGGCTGTTGAAGCGACGGAGCTGGCGATCGCGCCTGACGGGTCTCTGGCGGCGGTACGCAGCGGAGCGCCAATGGCGCGGCTGATGATTCCGCGATTGGGGCTCGATGAGGTGGTGGTCGAGGGCGTACGCGATTCCGACTTGCGCGCCGGCCCCGGCCATCTGCCGGGAAGCGCGATTCCCGGCGACTCCGGAAACGCGATAATATCCGCCCACCGGGATCGGCATTTCCGTTCGCTTGGCACACTGGCCGTCGGCGACACCGTCGTTACCGAAACGCTGCGCGGCAGTACGCGCTGGATAGTGTCCAAGCGGACGATCGTCAGGCGAGGTGCACCAGCGCTCTACGCCACAGCCGAGCCGGTATTGACGCTTACTACCTGCTGGCCGATTCAGGCGCTGGGCGCCGCGCCGGAACGACTTCTGTTCGAGGCACGGCGCATTCCAGAGGCGTGATTCCGGTACCTTCCTAGCGAAGCGAGTCCACCGGGGCCGGCGGTGGGCGGGTGCCGTCGGGCTGACGGGCGCCCGAGCCGCGCCAGAAGAAAACGAACGCAGCGAGCATCACGAGAACCACCACCGCCCCCAAAACCAGTCCGGTGCGGCCCGTGGAAATCTTCGTGGTCCGCAGAGGGCTGCGACGGTCCGAAGGTTCCGGAAAGTTAGCCGGCATGTTGCCTTGAAAGGCTGGTCATGGAGCCGCCGCCGGGGCCGGTGCTCGCCAGGCGTTGGCGATCGCCTCGCCGATGCGCGCCATCGTTACTTGCGCCTCGTTGTCTAGCACCCAGCGGGTGTCCTCGTTGTCCTTGGTCAGAACGCATGCGACGACGCGCGCAGGCAGCCGCCAGAGCGTGCACTCGGTGCGTACCGAGTTGGTGGCGCCCGTCTTGTGCGCGGCGCGGGCCCCGCTCACATAGCGCTGCAACATCACGTCATCGGTGTTGTGCTCGAGCATGACCAGCATCGCCGAGTCGGCCGAAGCACTAACCGTCTTTCCCTCGGCGATCAGCTCGAACAGCCGGGCCATTTCGTTAGGGGTGGTCACCCCCAGCCCGTATTTGGCCGAGCTGTCCATCGCCACGCTGGAGGATCGAAGAAAGCTCTTGCTGTGCACCTTTGTGTTCATCAGCCCAAGCGCTTCCATCTTCTCCCACACCCGCCTGATGATGATCCGGTCGAGCAGCAGATTGGTCGCCGTGTTGTCACTGATCGTCGTCATCAGCCACGCGGCGTCGCGCACGGTGATCACCGCACCGTCGTGAAGATGCTGCAGCAATCCGGAACCGGGCACCTTGTCGATCGCCAGCACGTTGAGCCGGTCATCGAGCGAGAGGCGGCCGCGCTCGACGAGATCGTACACCGTAACGAGAATCGGGACCTTTATAAGGCTCGCAGTGGAGAACGTCTCGTCGCCTCGTCGCGTAAGGCGCTCGCCCGTCTCGAGATTGTGCACGGCGTATCCAACGACGCCGTGATGCGCATCGGCGAGCGATTCGAGCGCGCTTCGCAACGCGGCCGTATCCGCACGGTGCGCGATTTCGGGTAGGGACGCCTGGCTTCCCTGGGCCCGCGCGCAGGCGCCGGCCGGAAGCGCAATCAGGAGCGCCGCTACGACCGCCGCGCTCCAGATGCTGCTAGGCATCCTCGAAATCGTCGGACTTGCGTTCCTCGACCAGCTCGCGTGCGTTGGTGGTCGGATCGTACGATGCCATCACCTTGATGCGCTCTCCCGCCCACGCATCGAATTCCTTGCCCGAGCCCTTGTAGATCTTGATCTCGTGCCCATCCTCGAACTTCAGCATGACGAGCGGATGATCGTTGTTCGTGTACTTTTTCCGGACTTTCTTGGGAGGCTTGCTGCTCATCGGTGCATTCCACACT
>JBGTNB010000213.1:0-2609 GCA_041743285.1 Gemmatimonadaceae bacterium | reverse complement strand
GTACGTGTGCGCGAGTTCGCGATCCGCCGAGGCTCGGGCGGCGCGGGCCGATACCGCGGC
Source organism: Gemmatimonadaceae bacterium (assembly GCA_041743285.1). Taxonomy (GTDB): domain Bacteria; phylum Gemmatimonadota; class Gemmatimonadetes; order Gemmatimonadales; family Gemmatimonadaceae; genus JALZIF01. Next base: position 2,549 of record JBGTNB010000213.1, on the reverse strand, counting down.
GGGGACGGAGTGGTGCGCCGGCTGGAGTTCTTGAAGCCGCTCACGTTGTCGCTGTTGACGCAACGCCGCGGCACGCATGCTCCGTACGGCGCGGCCGGCGGCAAATGTGGCGCGGTTGGACGAAACACGCTCGTTCAAAAAGACGGAACACGCGTCGTACTGGCCGGCATCACGCAGATTCAAGTAGACCGCGGTGACGCGCTGGAAATCGAAACGCCGGGCGGCGGCGGATATGGGAGTCAATGACATGATTCGACGTGAGATTACGTCCGCGGACGGAACGAACCTTTGGCTTCTCATCTCGCAGGTGGAGCACGCGCGGGTGAGCGGCGAGCTTGCGCGGCATTGGCGCGAGGACTACTCGGACGATGTGGTGAATGCCATTGCGCATCATGACAATGGTTGGGCGGCCTGGGAGTCGGAACCAAAATTGAATCCGCAGCTGGGTGCTCCCTTCTCATTTCTAGAGATGCCGGTACCGGCGGCGCTCGTGATCTGGGACCATTCGATCGCGGCGGCCGGCGAATTTGGGCCGCTCGCGGCGTACATCGTCGCGGGGCATTTCAATAACCTGCTGAACAACTCGGAGCATGCCAAGGATCCGCTTGCCGTCGCCTGGCTCACTGCCAAGCGGAAGCATCGCACGGGCTGGCTTGATGAATGGATTCGCGCCGATCCGACGCATACGCTGGAGTACGCAAAACGCGCGCAGCAGATGCTGCTTGTCGCGGATTTATTCAGTCTCTGGCTTTGTTGCGATTGCCCGGGGGACGGCGCTCAGGAAATTAACTTGAGCCAGTCGACGATGAAGTTGCAAACGGACGCGCTGCTGGGCCAGTTTCAATTCGCGGTGCAGGATTTTGCGGTGATTGAGTCGGCCGCGGACAACCGCATCGGGGGTCTCGATTGGACGGTGGCCGTGCGCCCTTATCCGTGTACGCCCCCCGTGTCGCTGTCCGCCGCATGCATTGCGGCGCCCGTGAAACATTACGCAACCTGGCAGGATTTGGAAGCCGCGAGTTGGCCGGTCCGGCTGCGATGGCGGTTGGAGGAAGGCTCGTCGCGAAATGGAGAGCCGATGTGAAGACCTTGTGGATTTGGGCCGAATCGCGATAATCCATGGCGGTCCGCGGAGAATGAGTCACTCCTTGAGGCCGGCGCGTTTCATCGTTTTGAAACACTGAAGAGGTACAGCATGCCACGAAACAAAACTTTCGATAACGTCGCCCAAGCGATCGGCGACACGCCAATGATTCGCATCAACCGCTTGATCCCGCCGGGGCAAGCCACCGTATTCGCGAAGTGCGAGTTTTTTCAGCCGCTCAACAGCGTGAAGGACCGTATTGGCGCGGCGATGATCGAGGCTGGCGAGCGCGACGGCAAAATCAAGGAAGGCACCGTCATCGTCGAACCGACGAGCGGCAACACGGGCATCGCGCTGGCGTTCGTGTGCGCGGCCAAGGGTTACAAGCTGATTCTCACGATGCCGGAATCGATGTCGGTCGAGCGCCGCGCGCTGCTTCGTTTCATGGGAGCCGAGTTGGTGCTCACTCCCGCTTCCGAAGGCATGAAGGGCGCCATCGCCAAGGCGACCGAGCTCGTTGAGAAAACACCGAACGCGTATTTGCCACAGCAGTTCGACAATCCGGCCAACCCGGCCATTCACGAGAAGACCACAGGCCCCGAGATTTGGGAAGATTCGGGTGGCAATATCGACGCGATCGTGGTGGGCGTCGGCACGGGTGGCACGATCACGGGAGTCGCTCGATACATCAAGCCGAAGAATTCGAACTTTAAGGCGATTGCGGTCGAGCCGACCGATTCGCCGGTGATCTCGGGCGGCAAGCCGGGGCCGCACAAGATTCAGGGAATTGGGGCTGGTTTCATTCCGAAGAACCTCGACACGTCGTTGGTCGATGAAACAATCCTTGTGACCAATGAGGAAGCATTTCAATGGTCGCGGCGATTGGCGAAGGAAGAAGGGATCGTGGCCGGCATTTCGAGCGGCGCGAATATGTGCGCGGCGGCGAAGGTGGCGGCGCGGCCGGAGTTCAAGGGCAAGCGGATTTGCGTGATTATTCCGAGCTTGGGCGAGCGCTATCTGTCGACGCCGCTGTTTGAAGGGTTGACGGGGTAGCTAAGCCGCGAGCGGGGCTCGCTAAACCGCAAGCGTCAGCTAGCATGATCGTTGGCGAGTATCAGCGTGAATTGGCGGCCCCGCACTGCGTTGGTTGCGCGGCGCGATTTCGGCTACAATTTGACGGTTTGTACAACTCCCGCCTGCCCTGGCCCGATTGACTGCATTGCCTTCCCCGCTGTCTACGCTTCCGATCGTTGACGATGCGCCCGCGCGGCGGCGTTTGCCGAGCTGGCTGCGCGTGAATTTGCCAGCGGGGCGGCCGCTGGCGATTCTCAATGCGACTCACGGCGCGATCGCGGAGCACGGGCTGCACACGGTGTGCGAAGAGGCACGCTGTCCGAACCTCTACGTTTGCTGGTCGCGCGGCACGGCGACGTTCATGATTGCCGGCAAAGTGTGCACGCGGGGC
>JBGTNB010000212.1:0-9396 GCA_041743285.1 Gemmatimonadaceae bacterium | reverse complement strand
CAGATTCAAGTGGTGAATCAGTCTACCGGGTATAGTAGCGGAGGATTGAGCCGGCCCGACGGACGCTACTTCATTGCCGGGCTCGAAGTTGGCGGACCGTACTCGGTGACTGCCCGCCGGGTCGGCTTTCGGGCCGAGACTCGAAACGATCTTCGAGTTGAGCTGAGCCAGACCATCGCCGTCAACTTCCAGCTGGCCCCACAGGCAACGCAGCTTCAGGAAGTCCAGATCGCGGCGGAGGAAGACGCGACATTCGCACCGACACGCACCGGCGTGGGAACGGTGGTGAGCGACTCCGCCTTACGACGACTGCCCACGCTCAACCGGAATTTCACCGATTTTGTGGCGACCGTGCCGCAGGTGTCGAACACCGGGGCGGGCTTCTCGGGCGGTGGAGCCAACAACCGGTTCAATCACATTCAGATCGATGGCGCGAGCGAAAGTGACATCTTCGGGCTCGGGTCCACGGGGCAGCCCGGTGGACAGGCGGCCGGCAAGTCGATTCCGCTCGAGGCTGTGAAGGAGTATCAGGTGCTGCTGGCGCCTTACGACGTGCGCCATGGGAGCTTTACCGGGCTGTTGGTGAATGCCGTCACCAAGAGCGGCACCAACGACTTCAGAGCGACCGCCTTCTACGTTCAGCGCAACGAGAAGCTGGCGCGCGATCGCGACTTCATTCGCAGCGCTTCGTTCGATCAGAGCCAGTACGGACTTTCACTGGGTGGGCCGATCATCAAGAACAAAGCGCACTTTTTCGTTACAGGTGAGTTCCAGGAGCGCGAGGTACCGGCCGCGGGTCCCTTCTTCGGTCAGACCGATCCCGACGCGACGCCTCTGGGAGTGAGTCAGGCAGATGCAGACCGGTTCGCCAGTATTCTGCGCGATGAATATGGCATCGAGCCAGGCTCAATGGGCGCCGTGGTGAACACCAATCCGCTGTCCAACATCTTCGGCCGTCTGGACGTGCAGCTCTCGGAGCAGCATCGGCTGACGCTGCGGCACAACTATGGCCATGCCGAGGACGACAATTTCGGCCGCACGGCAAACCGGTTCGACTTCACCTCGGCCGGCTACTTTTTCAAGTCGGACAAGAACGCTACGGTAGGCCAACTCCTCTCCTCGTTCGGTCGCGCCGACAATGAATTGATCGTCGGGTTCAACCGGATTCGCGACGAGCGGACGCCTCGTCTGCGCGCGCCGGCTATTTCAGTTACCGTCGACAATCCGCAGGGTGGATCGTCGACCATTCGCGCCGGGTCCGAGCAGTTCTCGCAAGGCAACTCACTCGATCAGGACATTTTCGAGATCACCGACAACTTCACCTTCCCGTTGAACGCCCATCGAATCACGATCGGGACGCGGAACGAGTTCTACAAGATCGTGAACGTGTTCACCGAGAGCTCGTACGGCGTGTATCAGTTCGATGAGCTCGATTCGCTCGAGGCGGGAAACCCGAGCAACTACCGCGTCTCGACCGACCTCGGCGGCGGGATCATCGCCGATTTTGGCGCGGCGCGTTATGGGCTGTACGTGCAGGACTTCTGGCGAGCGACCGAGCGACTATCGATCACAGCCGGATTGCGGGCCGACATCCCGGTGGTCAACGACAAGCCGGCGTTCAACCAGCAGATCGAGAGCATATACGACCGCCGCACCGACGAAGTGCCGAGCGGCAATCTGCAGTGGTCACCTCGGATCGGATTCAATTACGATCTGTCGCAGAGTGAAATGCGCTCGCAGTTGCGCGGTGGCGCCGGCCTGTTCGTTGGGCGCCCACCGTTCGTGTGGGTCAGCAACGTTTTCACAAACTCCGGCAGCAACCTCGGATTTCTCAACTGCGGAGGTTCGCGGGATCCCGGGCCGGCTCCGGACTTTGAGCCCGATCCCGATAATCAGCCGCTTTCCTGCCGAAATGGACAGGGTATCTCGACCGGTGTCGTGGGGCCAGTGAATCTGCTCGATGAGGACCTGAAGTTTCCGCAGACATTCCGCGCTTCTCTGGCCTACGATCGGGAGCTTGGCGTATGGGGCCTGGTCGGCACGGTTGAAGGGCTCTACACCCTGGGCGTGAACAACTTCTTTTACGTGAATCGCAACCTCGTCGGCCCACAGGGCACCGACCGCAATGGGCGGGTGCTTTACGGCGATTCGATCGCCGCAAGCGGGCGCGCCTTTGCCGACATCGTCGACACTCGCTACTCCGAAGTGATCGATGTGGTAAATCAGTCCGAGGATCACTCCTGGAGCCTGACGGGACAACTCGAGAAGCGATTCTCCGACCGCCTCGAGGCACGCGCGTCGTACACGTACTCGCAGGCGCGCGACGTCCAGAGCCTGGGATCTAGCCGCGCCATATCGAATTGGCGTTTTGGTCGGACGCTCAGTGGGTCGCACGAGGATGCGACGGCTACTACCTCGCTGTTCGATCAGCCGCACAAGCTGCAGCTGGCGGGCACCTACACGCTCCCCTGGACGCAGTTCAAGACGGACATCTCGGTGATCTACAGCGGTGTCTCCGGCGCGCCGCACGATTACATCTACAACCGCGGCCCGACCTCTGGTTCCGGTGACCTGAATGCCGATGGAAATACAGGTAACGATCTGGTGTACGTGCCGACTGACGTGAACGATCCGTCGGAGATCATGTTCGCCGACGCAGGTTCGGTCACGGCCGCGCAGCAAGCTGCGGCGTTCGACAATTACATCAATAGCATCGAATGCCTCAACGAAAGCCGCGGCCGAATCCTCGAACGCAACTCCTGCCGCGAGCCCTGGCGCAACATCGTCGATCTGTCAATCCGCCAGTCGCTGCCCGGTGTGCAGGGACACCGGCTGGCGCTGCAGCTCGATGTCTTCAACTTCACCAATCTCCTGAACAAGAGCTGGGGTGAGGTTGCCCGTACACCGGGCGGTTTCAGCAATGTGAACCTGCTGACCCACGTCGGGCAGACGCCCGGTCCGCTCAGCGACTCGCAAGGCATCTTCCAGTTCTCGCTCAATCAGGAGCAGTACAACACGCAGAACCTCGCGTCTAACTACCAGCTGCAGCTCTCCTTGCGGTACAGCTACTGACTCGAGGGAAGGGAAACGCGCGCGAAGAGGTTAAGAAGGCGGGAAACGGGAAACGGGAAAAGGGGAAACGGGAAACGGCGCGCGCGTGATGGGAAATGTGAAACGCAGCATCGCCAACTTGCTGCTTTGATCACGACAAGGCGGCGGGAGGGACGCCGCTGAAGGGAGTCCAAATTACCGGAAGTCGAGTGGCCGAGCGGAACATTGCTCGGCACTCTTTTTTTTCCCGGTCCCCCCGGCGATAACCACCCGCGACCTTCGTGGCGGGCGGACATTCTTATCACATTTTAATGATAAAGGAACGTTAGCAGGTGCAAACAGCCCCTAAACACGTGACATTCCTATCGTTAGTTCGTTCTAATCTCGAAGATTAACGAAATCCAACGATAGCACGTGGGCGAAGCTGCCCTGATCGGACGGTTCGGCACGATCGCCGAGCACTCGATCCCCACGAGGCTAGTCCGCTTGAACCGGCAGAGCGCCGGCAAGGAATGCCCCGTGTCCCGTTCGCTTCTTTTATTCGGCCTGCTCGTCGTGGCTGCCTGCGATAATCCCGCGGCGCCCGACAGAGCATTGCCCGAGACCCCCGAAGCAACGGTGCCGCCGCCCAGCCGCCAAATCGTCGCGGCTTCGTCGATTATGGACATAGGGAGGCCGTCCGAGAGTGCGAGATCGGTGCAGGCGTTCGATGTCAACGCCAACGGCCATATCGCCGGTTTCTGGGTGAACCCGGGTGGGCAAATTCGTGCCTTCAGTTGGAGCGCGTCAGGCGGGTTCAACACGCTCAAGCCGTTGGGGAGTCTCAAGCACTCGTATGGATTCAAGATGAGTGACAACGGACGGGTGGCCGGTATCTCCCAGAGCGCTGAGGGCGCGAATCAGGCGACGATCTGGACGAACGGCAACCCGCTGAGCCTCGGAAGCCTAACGCCAAACGGGGAGTCCCTCGGCATGTCGATCAATGCGTGGGGCAGCGCCGCCGGGAGTGCCACGATGGCAGACGGCACCTGGCGTGGCTTCTACTACTCGTTCCTGACGCGCCGGATGCATAGCGTGGGCGTGTTCCCCGGGGGCACGTACACAATGGGCCAGGACATGAATGACTGGGGCCAGGTGGTGGGGTACGGCAGTTCGCCGCAGGGCGACCGGGCATTTCTGTACAACGTGGTTGACGGCTCGTTGAGGAATCTGGGCACGATTCCCGGTGGTACTTCGAGCTATGCACTTTCAATCAATTCGGCCGCGCAAGTGGTGGGGTTTGCCTTCGGCACGAGCGGTTATCCGCACGGCTTTCTCTGGGATGGCCAGTCAATGATCGACCTTGGCACGTTAGGTGGTCCGCAGAGCGTCGCGTTCGGGATAAACGATGCCGGCGAGGTGGTCGGCTATAGCCAGGTGCCGAGCGGCGAATTCCACGCTTTCGTCTGGACGGCGGAAAGCGGCATGGTCGACCTCGGTACACTTCCCGGCGGTACCGTCAGCTACGCTCAGCAGATCAATACAAATGGATTGACCGCCGGCATTGCCCTCGATTCGAATGGCGAGGAGCATGCGGTGATCTGGAATGTGCTGCTTCAATAGAGAGCGAGTTGGTTGAGATGAGAGACGCGAGATGCTAGAGGTGCAAATCTCGCATCCCGCTTCTCTCATCTCGTTAGCCTTTCTCGCTTCTCAGAAGATCTCCAGGTTTATGTACTTTCGCGGATTCTTCTTGAAGTCAGCGGTCAGCGAATCGACACGGGCCAGCAGGTTACGCACGTTGCTGTAGAGGGTAGTGTCGTTCAGCAACATGCCGGCGGAGCCTTCGCCTCGCTCCAGACGGGCGAGAATCCCGTTGATCTGGGTGGTGGTTGCCGTGAGCTCGGTCGTCAGGCGCGACAGGTTGGCGGTACTCTGGTTCACGTTCCGCAGCACCGAGTCGACCGCTGCGCTGTCAACCGCCGCGGCGGACCGCCGGATCATTGCCAGTGTCGCCGTAAGGTTGCGTGACTGTTCGGCCGCCACCACCGCAAGTTGATCGACCAGGTGCTGGGTCGATTCAACCGTCCGGTGCACGTCCTGGAATCCGCCTCGCGTCACGAATTGCCGGTTGAGCGCCGACGTCAGCTGGCTCACATCGGACGAGATGGTGTCCACTCGCTGCAGTAGTTGGGCGATGCCCGGCGCGGGCACCCCCACCGGAATCGTATCTCCCGGCGGCATCGGCGGAATGGTCTGGCCGGGCGGCAGCCCGCGCAGCAACGCGCTGTCGGGGGTCAGCGCCACCGCCATGTCGCCAAAAAAGCCGACCGGTACAACCGTGGCGGTGGTGCCTTGCGGGATCTGGTACGCCTTCTCGATCTCCAGCTTTACGTCCAGGTAGCCGTTAGGTCGCAGCTCCACCTGGTCCACGTAGCCGATGCCGACGCCGGCGAGCAGGACTTGTTGCCCCTGTTTGAGTCCCGCCCCCCACGGGAACCGTGAGTGCATCTCGTAGCCGGACCCGAAGCCGCGCCGGGCGAGCCAGAGAGTTCCGGCTACTCCAACCAGCAATGCGGCGGTTATGAACACGCCAACGAGCACTTCGTCGCGTCGTTTCATGCTCCAATGTATTCAGCGAGGAATAGCGCTGTAAGCGCATCGAGCACGAGAATGGCCACGGACGCCAGCACCACCGCGCGCGCAGTGGAGCGGCCCACGCCTTCCGCCCCCGCTTCGGTCACATAGCCCTCGTACGAGCACACGAATGCGATCGCGGCGCCGAACAGTGTCGCCTTGATCACGCTGTACACCACCTGAAAATTGTCGAAGCTGAGCCGCAGCCCTGCCTCGAAATCAGCCGGCGAAACCGGCGTCGCGGCAATGCCGAGGCCTACGCCCGCCATCACGCCCACCGCGTCGGCGACTATCGTCAGCAACGGCAGCATCAAGACGCCGGCGATGATGCGGGGAACGACCAGATAGGCAATGGGATCGTACGACAGCGTCTCCAGCGCGTCGATCTGTTCGGTGACGCGCATCGTGCCTATCTCGGCAGTCATCCTCGCCCCGACGCGGCCGGTGAGCACCAGCGCGGTCAGCAGCGGTCCAAGCTCGAGCACGATACTCTGCCGCAGAATGAGTCCGACCGCCGAGTAGCCCGCCCCGGGGAACAGCTGGTAATACGTTTGATAGGCAGTAACCGCCCCAATGAAGGCCGCTACGATCGCCGTGAGCGGCAGGGAATCCACGCCGATTCCACGCATCTGCGCGATGGTGAGCGGCAGGTATGTCCGCGGCTCGCGAAAAGCACGGATAACATCACCGAGAAAATAGACCCGGCGGCCGGTCTCGCGAAAAACGCCGATCGTGCTGCGCGAAACCTGACGAAAGAGCAGGATCCCCGCCCGCTGAGGGACGGGAAAGCTCGACGTGGCGCGCGAACCGATCGGCGTCCGATAGGCACTCACTTGGCGGTCGGGCTCGTGATGTCCCTCACGTGCGGGCGCGCGCCAGCAGGATCAGGCCCGCCAGGGCGAATAACACGTTCGGAGTCCAAGCGGCGATGCCTGGCGGCAGCAGGCCGCCACCCCCTACCGCCTTGGTAATTTGTATCAAAGTGAGAAATAATATCGTCGTCGCCAGGCTGATGCCGATACCGAACGCGGCGCCACCGCGTTTGGTGCTCGTCGCCAGCGGAGCTCCGAATATCGCGATGATGAAGCAGGTGACCGGGACCGCGATCTTGAGCGCCTGCTCCACCTTGAGCTCGTTAACATCGCCGCCCGATCGCTCCAACGCGCGAATGTACAGCCCGAGTTCCCGGTAACGCATCTCGTTGGGCTCACGCGCCCTTGCGACCAGTTCCTGGGGCCCCTCGCGGAGCACATTGTCGAGCATGCTGTCGTACTCGAACACGAAGTCCGTTACGCTGTCCGGGAGGATGTGCATCTCCCCATCCATGAGCGTCCACTGCTCTGCCGTATCGCGCCATTCGGCAGAGCGGGCGGTGAGTATATAGGTCGGGTAGTCCGGACCCATTCCCTTTCGTTCGATCTCGATGGCGTCCAGCACGCCTCGCTGCACGTTGAGTGCGGCGATCTTGTAGACTCGTCCGCGCTCGGCCGCGTAAGGAAAATTGTAGCGCGCATCGGCGGCCTGGAAGCGGCGCTCCTCGAGCAATTCTGCCCGGCGGCGGTTGGTAACCGGCACCAGCTCGCTGAGCACTCCGGCAATCATCGTCACGAATATGGATGAGACGAAGATGGGCGCCACCAGCCGGTGAAAGCTGATTCCCGATGCCTTGGCCGCCGTTATCTCGGCATGCCTGGTAAACGCCCCGATCGTGAAGACCGTCGCAAACAGCACGGCCGCCGGAAGTGCCATGAACATCGAGTCCGGCACCCAGTAGACGTATGCCATCGTGATCGCCTCGCTCGACAGGTTGCGATTCAGATACTTGTCGAGATTGTCGGCGAGATCGATGACGATTACGAGCATGGGGAATCCCAGCGCGGTCGCGATGAAGATTTTCCAGAATTCCCGGGATACGTAGCGATCGAGTGGGGTTAGTATACCCCTCACGATACCACCGATCCGCGTTCGGCGAGTGCCGGCGTCGTGGTGTGGCGCGAGCGTCTCGACAGGCGGCGCCGCAGCGCATCCCACATCTCGCCGAAATCACCGCCGCGGGTCGTGCTCCCACTGCGACGCAACATGTACATGAATACGAAGCCGGCGATGGTGAAAAGAATGTTTGCCATCCACATAGCTATGAACGGACTCACAATGAGCTTGTCCGCCAGCGTCTCTCCGGCAATGAGGCCGATGTAGTAGAGCCCGAACACCGACAGGCTCGCGCCTATTACGAGGCCCACGCCCCCTCTCGGAAAGCGCAGCGCCATCGGAGCACCGAGGAGTACGAAGACCAGGCAGGCGGCGGCGAGGGCGAACTTTTTCTCGATCTCCACCTGATACTGGTTCAAGTCCATCCTCGAGTTCTGGATCCGGCTGTTTGCCGCCTGCAGCTGGCCCTGCGCAATGACGAACGGATCGACCGCCGGAATGCGACCGCGCGCCTCGGGGGAACCGGTGAGCACTGGCTGCTCCGTTACAAGCTGTCGTGTGCCCTGAGAACCACGAATCGTGGGAGGCAGCGCGCGCCTGACGGTTTCGGGAAGGAGACGGCCCGCACTGTCGCTACCCGTGCCGGCCGACCGCTGCACCGCCTGTCGCGATGACGCTGGAGCGTCGTCAGGCAGGGGGAGTTCAGCTGCCTGCGCTTCATCCACCCGCAATAGCGGCACCAGGTAGTTGCAATACGCCTGCGCGAGCGACCAGATGCGCACGTCTGGTGACGCCGGTTCAAGGGGACGGGTCTCTCCAGTCGCCAGATAGAACGCCGCATTGCCCACTGCATTGGCCAGGTCCGTATTCGCCGCCTTCAGGTCTCTGGCCGCCCGGTATACCTCGCTCTGCATTTCGCAGATCGTCATCTCGCGGTCACTCTTGTATCCTTTATCAGCGGTGCGCGAGAATCCGGTCGCTACGCCACGCACTTTCACGATGTCGGTGAGAAAGTACAGGCGCTGAAGCTCGGTCGTGTTGTCGCGAGGGATTTCCTGTGAGTAGCCGTCGAACAGCGTGAGCTCCAGGTCTTCCCGGTTTGCTGCCAGCTGCATTCTGCCGCTGTCAGCGTGAATGGTTCGTCGCCGCTGCGGGTCGCTCAGGTCGTATATGGTGACCTCGTGCAGCCCGTTGGACCCTTCGTCGATGTCCCCCGCTCGCAAGTAGAGACGGCCAGGCGAGACCTCGTTGATGACTTGCTCACGGAGAGCGAAGGTGGGCTTGGTGCGTCCGATGTCCGTCTGCAACGTGCTCAGCCGGTGATTCGCTGCCGGAAGCACCTGATCGTTGAACCAGATCATGAGGAGCGAAATGCCAAATGCTCCCCAAAGGACGGGGCGCAGTATCCTGAAATGGCCCACGCCGCTTGCCTTTAGCGCGGTGATCTCATTCTCCGACGCGAGCCGGCTGAATGCGTAGAGGGTCGCAACCAGCACCGCCATGGGGAGAGTCATGGCGATGATGAAAGGGACGGAGAGCATAAAGAACTCGCCAATGACCGACCATTCCAGCCCCTTGCCCACCAGATTGCCGAACTGCTTGGCGATCTGGTTGAGCAACAGCAGGGAAGTCAGTGTTGCGAGCGCGAAGAGGAGCGGTCCGACGTGCTCCTTCAGAACATATCGCTGGAGAATTTTCACGGTGCCAAGTGCGCGCAGGAACGGAACATCCGCCCCGAAGCCGGGTTGTAGCGACTGATGCGGCCGCTATATTCCGGGCGACTGTCAAATGTACATGCGC
>JBGTNB010000211.1:0-1535 GCA_041743285.1 Gemmatimonadaceae bacterium | reverse complement strand
TCGGCGGTATTCCCGCCGATGGTGATCTCGATGATCGCGGTAGGCGAACAGACGGGCGGACTTGACGAGATGCTCTCGAAGATCGCCGACTTCTACGATACCGAAGTGGACACGGCGGTGTCCGGACTGCTCTCCCTGATGGAGCCGGTGATGATCGTCGTGCTCGGCGTGGTGGTGGGCGGAATGGTGGTCGCCATGTACCTGCCGATCTTCGACATGATCAACGCGGTGCAGTAGAGCAGCGGGTAGGGCGGGGCACGAGGTTGTGGAAATGAGCATGCAGGGCCGGTATCCGCGCGGATGCCGGCCCTGCGTCCTTCCTGCCAGCACTGGCGACACACGCACGAAGCGCGTCCGCTGGAGTGGATCCATCTCGACCATGGCTCTTCGCAGGCTCTCGGTCACTCTGTGAGAATTTCGTCAGAACGATCGCGCGGTCGCAGCACGACCATTGACCTGTGCCGATAGGCGCGCAACATAAGCGTTCCAGCACCCCTGGAGACTTGCCCGTGCGCACCGACCTCGCCCTCGCCTTTCGCGGCTTTCTCCGCGCTCCCGTCACTCCAGTGGTCGCGATGGCCGCCCTATGTGTCGCCATCGCTGCCTCCGCCGCCATATTCACCGTCATCGACGGCGTGCTGCTGCGCGGACTCCCATATCCCGACGGAGACCGCCTGGTGCTGATCTGGCGCGGCACGGCCCGCGAACCAGGCGAGCGGGGGCCGCTGTCGCCGCCTGACTACGTGGATTTGCGGGAGGGCACGAGATCATTCGGCGCGTTGGCGGCGGTAAACTCGTTCAGCACTACCTACCTGCCCGACGAAGGCGATCCGGAGCAGGTGAACCTGGGCGTCGTCGCTGGCGATTTCTTTGGCGTGATTGGCGTGCGCGCGCGGCTTGGCCGAGCGCTCGAGCCAGCCGACGACCGTCCAGTCAACACACGGGATTCCGCGTCCTTCAGCGTGATAGTGCTTGACCACGCCTTCTGGAGCCGTGCACTCGGCGCGAATCGCGACGTGCTCGGACGGACGATCGACCTTGGCGGTAGCCTGGCGCGCGTCGTCGGTGTCATGCCTGAGGGATTCCGACTGCACATGCCGGCCGGTGCCGGAATGTCCACCGTTGTGATAGGGTGGATGCCGTTAGGCATTGACTACGGGTCGGCACCGCGTGACGGAGCATATCTCAAGGCCATTGCGCGACTGGCGCCCGGTGCGACGGTGGAAGCCGCCAGTTCCGAGCTGGACGCCCATGCGCGCCGCCTTCGCGAGCAGATCCCAAGCCATGAGGAGGTAGGCACGGTACTGCGCGCAGTGCCTCTCGAACAGGAGGTGGCCGCGCATATTCGGCCTGTACTCCTGTTGCTTGCGTCCTCCGGTGTGCTGCTCCTGGCTGTTGCGTGCGCCAATGTCGCGTCGCTACTGCTTGTTCGCTTCACCTCCCGCACGCCGGAAGTGGCGATCCGGCGGGCGCTCGGCGCAGGCGAGAGGCTCGTCATGCGGCCCATGCTGCTCGAAAGCGCTCTGGTGACGTTC
>JBGTNB010000210.1:0-4554 GCA_041743285.1 Gemmatimonadaceae bacterium | reverse complement strand
AGGCCGAGCAGTTCTTCCGGCGCTCGCGGCTCCACCGGCTGCACGCCGGCGTCCAGCGCAGCGCGCGCGGCATCCTTGGCGGCCTCCACATCCGGCTGATCGAACGGATTGATGCCGAGGACGGCTCCGGCGAGCGCGGTCGCGATCTCCCAGCGAAGCACTTCGGCGCCGAGTTCGACAGGCTCCAACAGGGGAAACGCTGCGACGGGATGACCGGCGCTGGCGAGCGAATCGAGCCGCGTCGGATCCACACCGATTCCGATGAACAGGCGGTCGTTACCGTACACCTCGGGTGTGCCGAGCGACTCGCCTACGATCGGTACGATCCCTATGCCCTGCTTGCCTGTCGATTCGGCGATCAGTTGTTCGATCCATGCCCCGAAGGTCGCGAACTGCTCGTCGATGATAAGCGTCAGCTTGTCACGTCCGGCCTGCACTGCGCCCGCCAGCATCGCGCCGAGTAGGAGCCCCGCGTTCTCCGCGGCAGGAACGCAGTCGGCGCTTGCGGCAGCCATTCGCCTCGCCAGGTGCAGCAGCCCGGCCACATCCACGCCGGCGAGGGCCGCGGGTACCAGGCCGAAATGCGATAGAGCCGCATAACGACCACCGAGATCGGGGCGTGCCTCGAACACGGCTCGAAATCCCCGTTCGTTCCCGAGCTTCGCAAGCGGCGTCCCGGGATCGGTGATGATGGCGAAGTGCTCCGGTACCGGGCGTGCGCGCCAGAAGTACTCGAGCAACGATCTCGTCTCGGCGGTGGTACCCGACTTCGAGGACGCGATGATCAGCGTCCGGTCGAGTGGCAGCTCGCGCTCGACGCGCCTGATCGCCGCCGGGTCGTCGGAATCGAGGACGTGAAGCTCCAGGTAATCGCCGTGCCTGTCGAACGAGCGGGCGATCACGAGCGGGAACAGGCTCGACCCGCCCATGCCGAGGACGAGTGTATGCGTGAGTCCGTCGGCGCGCGCCCCCCTAGCGAAGCGTTGCAGCCGGTCCACTTCGGCTTCCATGGCTTCGGGCAGGGAGAGCCAGCCGAGCCTGTTGGCGACCTCGGTGGGATCGTCCTGCCATAACGTGTGATCCCGCTGCCACAGTTTGCGCACCGCGTCCCGTTCGGTCAGGTCCGCGAACGCCTCATCGACCGCCTTGCTGATCGGCCCCAACCGGTGAGGTCGGGCTGGGCCATCCGAGCTCAATGCGTCGGCCTTTTCCCGGATGCAATCGAGCAGTCGGTCGAAAGCCGCAGCGAACGATGCGTCGCCCTGGTCCTGCAGCTCCTGGCCCAGTCGCCCGAGGTCCACACCGTGCTCGACCGCGCGATCGATCGCGCCCCGCGCTTCGCCATCATCGGCGGAGAGCACCTCGTCCACCGTTCCGGTTCGCGCGAATGCCAACAGCGTCGCCTCCGGCATCGTGTTGACCGTACCCGGCGCCGCGAGTTTTTCCACGTAGAACGTGTCGGGCAGTGAGGGATCCTTCGTCGATGTACTTGCCCAGAGCAACCGCTGGGGCCGGGCGCCGACAGCCGACAGGCGCTGCCATCGATCGGTGGCGAGCATGCGTCCAGCGGCGGCAAATGCGACCTGCGCACTGGCGACTCCGAGCCGATTGTGAAGCGGCTCCGGCAGCTGCTCGTTCGCTTTGCCGTCGATTCGGGAAATGAAGTACGACGCCACCGATGCGACCCGCAGGTGGCTTCCCTCGGCGGCGCGCCGCTCCAGTCCGCGGACGTAGGCATTCGATACCGCCTTCCACTGCGCCAGCGAGAACAGCAGCGTGACGTTTACGTTCACGCCTCGGTAGATCAGCTCCTCGATCGCCGCCTCACCCTCGCGGGTCCCCGGCACTTTGATCATCACGTTAGGCCGGGCGAGGCGCGCGAACAGCTCCGTTCCAAGTTGCACCGATCCGGCAGCGTCATGCGAAAGCCGGGGCGGGAGCTCGAGGGAGATGAATCCGTCCACGCCTTCCGTGGCGTCGTGGACGTCGCGCAGGACGTCCGCCGCGTCCTGAATGTCCCGGACCGCAAGATCCCAGAACAGCGCTTCCGCGTCGGTGGTGCCGCGGTCCAGCGCCTCGCGCAACCCGCCATCGTAGTCGCTGCTCCCGGAGATCGCGTGCTCGAAGATGCTCGGGTTGGATGTCACACCCGTGACGGCAAATTCGTCGACGTATCGCCGCAGCCCGCCACTGTCGAGCAGCGCACGCCGGATGTTGTCATACCAGATGCTCTGCCCGAGCTCATGGAGTCTGCGCAGCGGCTCGTTCATATGTCCTCGAAGATCAAAAGGAAGCAAGGTCGGCGGATCCGGCGTGGCGCGTCCTAACGAACCGTGCGATGCCGCTCGCGAAACGCACCATGTCCATCTTCCGCGCTAACCGTTAAATGGACGGCGCATTCGTGGTGCCGGACAGGCAACCCCGGCGAAGGGCTGATGGTTCCCTAGCGCATGGCATCGCCTCCGCGTCGCTCCGCGCATTCTGGCGAAATTGCCGATAAGATCGTGCTCGCCTCCACAGGTCTCGCGAATTCCCGCCATCGCCGGAACTTCCAGATGGTGCCGCGTCTTGTTTCCAGTCGTCACGCGAGACGACCAAGCGAACCTTTGATGGCGTACTACAATGAGAACATTCGCACTTGGCACCGCCGGTCGGAGGGTGCGATCCGCGGGGGCCGGTGAGAGTAGCGCGTGGAAGCTGCTAGTGAATGCGCTGCGGACACTCGGTGCAGTGACGTTGCTCGCCTGCGCAGCGCCCAGCGACCAGCAGGCCCAGCAGTCCCAGCAAGATGAGTGGCGAACGGATTTCTCGCGCCACACCGTGCCACTCGAGGAGATCGTCTCCGGCGGACCGCCGAAAGATGGGATCCCCGCGATCGACCGTCCCAACTTCGAGACCGTTCGCCGCGCCGATCGCTGGCTGCAGGATCGCGAGCCGGTCATCGTGGTGGAGCACGGCACGACGGCGCGCGCGTATCCAATACAGATTCTCATCTGGCACGAGATCGTCAACGATCGCATCGGCGATCTGCCTATCGCGGTGACGTACTGCCCGCTCTGTAACACTGCAATCGTGTTCGACCGGCGCCACCGCGATCGTGTGCTCGACTTCGGCATAACGGGCAGGCTTCGCCACTCGGATCTCGTAATGTACGACCGGCAGACCGAGAGCTGGTGGCAGCAAGCGACGGGGGAGGCGATCGTCGGCGCCTTTGCGGGCGACACGCTGCGTTGGCTCCACGCCCAGATGGTGAGTTGGGCGGAGTTCAAGGCAGCGCATGCGAGCGGCCAGGTGCTGTCGCGTGAAACGGGAGTCAGCCGCCCATACGGCACCAACCCGTACGCCGGTTACGACGCGCCGCGCGGATCGCCGCTGCCGGGGTTTTTCAGCGGCAAAAGAGACAACCGGCTCCCGGCGATGGAGAGAGTCGTCGCCGTCCGCCTGGGGTCCGAAACCGTGGCCTATCCCTTCTCGCGGCTGCGCGAGGTGCGGGTCGTCAACGATGTCGTGGGCGGTCGTTCACTGGTCGTACTATGGTCGCCGGGTATGGCGAGTGCGCTGGATGATGCCACCCTGGCCTCCGGCCGCGACGTGGGAGCGAGTGGCGTCTTCGACCGCGGGTTGTGCGCGTCAGGCAGGGAGCGGTGCAGGACGCTCACCTTTGAAACGAGTGCGGAAGGATTGTTCCGCGACAAGGAAACCCGTAGCTCGTGGAATCTCCTGGGTCGCGCCGTCGCGGGACCCCTCCGCGGTTCGCGCCTGACAGCACTCCCTTCCGGGGATTACTTCTGGTTCGCGTGGGCCGTGTTCCGTCCGGAGACGCGCGTCTGGCGGTAAGGCACAACGGTGGCGCGGGACGCCGGTGGCGCGACGGACGGCCGGCTACGCGTAATCAAATCAGAGGCTACCCACCGCGAGCCGCACCGACCGCCGCCACGATGTGAGACACCAGCGCAAACGCTCTTTCTTCGCTCGGCTCCGGTACGTCAATGAACGTCAGGCGCCCGCTCGCTTCCGTCGGATCCGCCGCGCGATAGCGGGTCCGAACGAGATGGCAATGAGGAGGCTCCCGGCGACCGCCACGTGCATCAACGCCCTGCTTCGTGCCCCGGTCACGCCGGCGAGCAGGCTGTCGGCGAAATACGTGTACACTATAGTGCCGGGGATGATGCCGAGTGCCGTGGACAACGCGTAGGACCGGAATGGAACCGGCGCGAGCCCCGCGGCGAAATTGAGGGCGTTGAATGGTACGATCGGGATGAGACGAAGCCGAATGAGCGCGGCGAACCCCGTCTTTTCCGTTAGGCTGTCGAGCCGCCTGGCGTGTCGGCCGAGGAGATTCCTGACGGCGCTGCTGCCAAGCTTCCGTGCCAGCCAGTAGGCCGTCAGTGCGCCGAGCGTGGCCCCGATCCAGTTGAGCAGGGACCCCAATGCCGTTCCGAAGATTGCGCCGCCGGCGAGCGTGAATGCCGTGGCCGGCAGGCCGAACCCGGCGGCCACCGCGTACGCGACCACGAAGAGCACCCCGATGGCGGGCACCTCACGCGCGCGGCC
>JBGTNB010000209.1:0-3903 GCA_041743285.1 Gemmatimonadaceae bacterium | reverse complement strand
CACTTCAAACCGGACCTTTCACGCCGAAACGACTTACACCCTTGCTGGCTTCGTCCACGTTGCGAACAACGCGACCCTGACGATAGAGGCGGGCACCACGATTCTCGGAACCACCGGGTCGGCGCTTTTCATCATGCGTGGATCGCGAATCATGGCCGAAGGTACGGCAGCTGATCCAATCGTCTTCACGTCCGATCAGGCGGACGGATCTCGTAAGCCAGGCGATTGGGGTGGTCTGATCGTCATCGGCAACGGTGTACTGAATCGCACCGGCTCGATCATTCTGGAGGGCACTGGTACCAGCGCGACTAATCCAGACATCGAGTACAGCGGTGGCACGTTGAACAGCGACAACAGCGGATCGCTCCGGTACGTTCGCGTGGAGTTCGCCGGTTTCGGACCGGCACAGAACCAGGAGCTCAACAGCTTCACCTTTGCCGCGGTTGGCAGTGGAACGCAGTTGAGTCACCTGCAGTCGCTGGCCGGACTCGACGATTCCTTCGAGTGGTTCGGCGGAGCCGTGGACAGCAAGTATCTCGTCTCCTATGAGTCGGGCGACGATCACTTCGATGCGTCCGAAGGGTACGTCGGTCGAAATCAATATTTGATTGCGTTCCAGAGCGACATTCTGGATCCGCGCGCTGGTGCGGGCACCCCGTCGGGCGACCCGCAGGGCATCGAGAACGACGGCTGCGGTTCGGCGACAGGTGGTGGCTGTGCCAACGGCTACAACTCCGCACCGTTGACGATTCCGATGTTCGCCAACTTCACCCTGGTCGGACCTGGGCCCATACCCGAGGTCACCTCCACGTCAGGCGGTGTAGGCATGGTGCTGCGCCGCGGCGTCGGCGGTTATTACGTGAACGGCGTCATCGCTCGCTGGCCCAAAGCCGCGATCAGCCTGCGGGACGCGGAGACGCAAACCCGCTATGACGATGGGGAGCTCATTCTCCGAAACATTCTCGTCGTCGAGACGGGAGCGACTGCGGGGGTGAACGCGCCCCTCTTCGAGAGTGGCTCAGGACGCTTCGCGATCGATTCGGTCGCCGAAAACATCGAGAAAGCAGTTGACGCCGACCTCACAACAGCGGAGCTGACCGGCATTCCTGCGGCGCCGACGCTGGCTAGCCTCGACTTCAGCCTTACGACTGGCGCCGAAGCGCGTACCGGCGGCACTGGAGCCCTTACCGGCGCCCTGGCTACCAAGGGCGGCACCTTCATCACTGGCACTGCCTATCGCGGCGCGTGGGATCCGGCCGGTCCCAAGTGGTGGAGTGGTTGGACGAACTACGCGAAGAACTAGCTTCAGGGGTTAGGGTTAGGGGTTAGGGGTTAGGGGTTAGGGGTTCGGGGTTAGGGGTCGGGGTGGTGGGTAGGAGTGCTGGCCAGATCCACGTTTGCTTTTCCGGTATTGGTCGCAATCATGAAGACACGCAATAGGACCTGCATTCTGCTCGCAGCCGCCCTCGCCTGCTCGGCAGGCGAGGCGCGGGAGGCTGCCTCGCCGCCGGTCACGTATTCTGGAGTCGTCGACAGCATTCTTCCGCTCGAGGAAGCGTTGCGCCGATTTCGTGCGGACCTCTTGGAGACGACCGCGCTGGAGGGTGGAGCTGCGTCGCGGGATGAGCTCGTCAGGCGATTCGTGCGCGCTGTCGAAACTCGCGATACCACCGCGCTCAGGCAAATGGTGTTGTCACGAGCCGAGTACGCGTGGCTGTACTACCCAACGAGCGCGTTCTCGCGCGAGCCCTACTATCAGATGCCGCAACTCAACTGGTTCCTGAATGTGGCGAGCAGCGAGAAAGGGATTACCAGGGTGGTCACACGTCACGGCGGTCGGACGCTGGGATTCGCGGGCTACCAGTGCCCGGACAGTGCGAGGACCGATGGCGGGCTGTCATTCTGGGACGGGTGCCTGGTAACCTTCGAGCACGAGGGCGATTCAAGGCGCATGAGGCTATTCGGCTCGATCATCGAACGGGGCGGGCGGTACAAATTCTATTCTTACGCGAACGACCTCTGACGAGGGCACGGGGCCCAACGGTTCTGAAAACGCGGGTGCGGCGCAATACGCCACGCACCCGCGCCTCGCATCTGGCCCCTTTGGACAATATGTTACCGCCGCGTTACACACGCGGCGGACGATGAGGACCGCCGTGACATCTCGCGGCCCGCCCCCCATCGACCATGTATCGAGCTCAGACCACCTCGCGATTCCGGTCGTCAGTTCCTGCCATCTTGCTCTGCGTCGCCGTCCTGCCGCTCCAACTCGGCGCTCAGGCTCCAGATGCGACCTATCCACAAGTCGAGATCCACGGCAGGCTGCACACACAGGCGTATTTTTTCGACAGCGAAGAGTATCGCGACGTCGTGGGCGCAAGCAGCAACTTCATTATCCGCCGGGCGCGCATAAACGCCGACGTACGATTGAGCGACCGTGTATCGGTCAGGATCATGCCGTCGTTCGAGAATTCGCGTGGCCGGGGCGACTTCCGGCTCCGCGATGCCTACGTCGATCTGCGCCTGTCGAATTCGTCCGCTCCAACATCTTTCGTCCTGCGAGTTGGCCAGGAAAAGCGCCCGTTCAGCCGCTTGGAGCTTTCGACTTCCAACGCGCTCCCGGCGTTGGAGCGCGGTGCCGGACCGGGGCTCGTGCCGGTTCAAAGCAACGATCTGTTCGGGAGCGCGGGGTATCTCTCCGACGACCTCGGCGCGGCCCTGTTGGTCACGTCGGGAGCATTTGCGCTTCGCGCCGGGGTTTATAACGGGACCGGAGATGCGAACAAAGATGTAAACGACGCCAAGTCGTTCGGCGCCCGCGCCACGTACGAGCTTTCGCCGCGCTTAAGCGTCGGCGGGGCGATGTTCTCGCACGATGGAATCGTCGGAACGGATTCATCTTTCCGAAACACCGCATTCGAGGTCGACGCGCAGTGGGGAACGGTTGGGCGGCCAGGACTTTACGCTCTCGGCGAAGTGCTGCAGGGCGCTGCGTTTAACGCGCTCGACCAGACCATGCGGGGCCTCATCGGCATACTCGCATATCATGTTCGCCGTGGGGGCGATGCTCCAATGCTGTTCGCGATCGAACCGGCACTCCGCATCGACATTGCCGACCCCAATCTGGACGCGGAGGACGATGGCTCGTCTCTGATCGGCGGAGCTTTGGGCCTATACTTCAGCCCTCGCGCTCAGATCCGCTTCGCGGTCGAGCACCAGCTATTCCAGGCGGAGGGAGCGCCGTCGATCACCGGGTTGCGCTCGGCTGTGTTCGTCAACTTCTGACCAAACGAGTGCTGTGGAAGAGTGGCTCTGCGACGTGACCATCTCGTTACATCCGGCTTCGGAGTGAGTACGCGGGCGGCCGTATCTTTCATGAACCCATTCCTTCTGGAGACTTACATCATGCGCGCAGTAGTCGCGATGATCACGGTCCTTTTCGTCCTGGGATGCAGCCCGGGCGAGAACGGAGATTCGAGTGCTGCCCGCAGTTCGGGCAGCGTGGACCTTACCGGGGCCGGCGCTACCTTCCCGTATCCAATCTATAGTAAATGGTTCAATGACTACGCCCGTGAGAAAGGCGTTCGTATCAATTATCAGTCGATAGGCTCCGGCGGTGGCGTGCGCCAGCTTTCGGAGGGTACGGTGGACTTTGGTGCGACCGACGGTCCGATGAGCGATGAAGAGCTGTCCCGGGCCACTCGCGGCGAAATCCTGCACATTCCTTCGATAATCGGTGCCGTGGTTGTCGCGTACAACCTGGAGGGCTTGAGCCAGCCGCTTCAGCTCACAGGCGACCTGATCGCCGACATCTTCATGGGCAGGATCACCAAGTGGAACGACGCGCGGATCGCGGCGCTCCAGCCAAGCGTCACGCTGCCGAACCAGGACATCATCGTAGTT
>JBGTNB010000208.1:0-10979 GCA_041743285.1 Gemmatimonadaceae bacterium | reverse complement strand
CTCCCACATGAAGCGGTGGTACGAATGAATACTGTCCGGCGCCATCGGATAGTACTCGTCCAGATTGAACGTGATCACGTTCCGAAAGCTGAGTCCTTCCTCTCGGTGCATGCGGATGAGCTGCCGATACACCCCGATCGGTGTAGAGCCGGTAGCGAGGCCGAGCACGGCATGCTGGCCCGCCGCATTCTTCTCCCGCACCAAGGCCGCGATGCGCGCCGCCACGAGGCGCGCGATATCGTCATGCTCATCGACGACGACGGTGCGGATCCGTTCCAACGATGTGGAGTGGGGATGCGAGATGTGAGAAGGCCCGCGATCGATGTAAATGTCGCGGGCCTGACCGGCCCCGCCGGCGCTCGCTGGAGCGCGGGCGGCTGCCTTTCCACTCACGGGATCAAGCGTTGAAGGAACTGCCGCAGCCGCAGCCACCCGTGGAGTTAGGGTTCTTGAATGTGAATCCGGAGCCCTGCATGGACGAGACGTAGTCGATCGTCGTTCCGCTCAGATACTGCGCCGAGAAAGGGTCAATGAACATCTTTACCCCTTCGGCCTCGAACACGTAATCGTCTTCCGCTGCCTGCTCCTCGATCAGCAGCCCGTACTTGAAGCCGCTGCACCCGCCGGGCTGAACGCTCACGCGCAACCCGCCCTGCGTCTCGGAGACGCCCTCGTCCGACATGAATCGCCGAACCTCGACGGCAGCGGTCGGGGTGAGAGTCAGCGTGACCGTCGCCTGCTGAGTAGAAGCCATTTTTACCTCGGTAAGTATTCGTGTAACCGAATGCAATATATAAGGAATTAGGAATTAGGAACTAGGAACTAGGGAAAAAAGTACGATCAGGGGTGAAGAGCGTACCCACGGCCCTGATTCCTGGTTCCCGATTCCGAGCCCTAATTCCTAATTTCTCATTCCTAATTCCTGGTTCCTAGCTCCTAAGGAACCAGTCCCGCGGCCGCAAACCTGTTTAGCAGCGGCGCATATCCGTGTGCCGACGCGCGCTCGGCGAACCTGGATAGATCCGCAGTACGGTTGGCGCGTGCTCTGGCCAGCGGCTCTGCGCATTCCGCCGCCAGCCACGCGGCTCCGTATCCGTCGTGCTTCTCGACGAAGAGGAGCGCTGCCATTACCTCAGCCGCGGAAGTGTCCTTTGATTTGGTGAGCGCGAGTCGGATTCGGAGTGCCTCGAACAGCTCCCGCCCTTGGAACCACCAGTCGCTCCGTTCGTCCACCAGCTCCGTCGCGGCAGTGAGCTGCGTCTGCGCCGCCGGTATGGATCGGAGCTGCAGCATGGCGAGTCCCACGCCGGCGAGCGCACCTGCGTGTACGTCACGCTGGCCCATGGCGCGAGCCAGGCTGATAACGGCTTCGTAGAGCTCGACGCAGGCTGCCGCGTCGCCGCGCTCCCGCGCGAGGTGGGCCAGGTTGTACAGGGACGCCAGGCGGTACTGCTGATTGCTGCTCGATTGCGACAGCCGGAGCGCCTCGTCAAGTCGATCCCGGGCGGGGTTCCAACGCCCGGTCTTCATGTGCAGAACGCCCAGATTGAGCGAGGCCACGGCGGTCAGATCGGGTGTCCGCATCTCTCGGCCCAGCACGTGCGCCGCGCAATACGCTGCCTCGGCCGCCGGGAGGTTCTCGGCCATGTTGTGCGCGACACCGAGGTTCACGCTGGCGCGCAGCTGAGCAGCTCGATCACCGACCTTCACGTACAGCTCGGAGGCGCGGCGGTAGAGCGATACTGCTTCGTTAGGGCGGTGCAGTGTAACCGTGCCGAGCCGCATCAGCGCGTCGGCCAGGGCCCGTTCGTCGCTGCCAGTCTCGGCATGATTGACCATCTCGCGGCCCACTCGCTCGGCGGCCGCCTGGTCGCCCAGCTTGCTGTGAGCTTGCGAAATCATGATCCGGATCGCCACCACGTCGGCGGTGTTGCCGGACTGCCGGGCCTCCGCCAGGAGCTCGTGCCCCGCTTCGAGCGTTCGCGATGGGGGGCCGCCGCGCAGCATTCTGAGGCGCTCCCGAAGTATTCGGGCGGGCAGAAACAGCCCGGCCTCGGCTGCGCCGGCGGCATAGGTCGAAAGTACCAGATCGCAACCTTCCTGCGCTTCGTCGTAGCAGCCCGCCATTTCGGCGACCTTCGCCAGCTCCCATCTCGACTTGGCGAGCTGATTCTCCGTGCCTGCCTGACGATGCGCCGCCGTGAAGTGAGTCCGTGCCTCCTCCAGCGCATGCGCGGCGACGGCGCGCTGTCCAGCCAGCATGGAGAAGCGATAGGCTGGCTCGGGGCAGCCACCGTCATCGTAATGGCGAGCGATGAGCGCCACCGCTTCCGGCGAGCGAACCTCCAGCGCACGAGCGACGCGCTCGTGATAGCGCCGGATACGCAACGGGTTGGCCGACTGAAGGACGACGTTGACCAACAGCTCGTAGGAGAAGGAGAATCGCGCACCCGGGCCAGCGGCGCGCGCCAGAACTCCGGTGGCAAGGGCCTGATCCAGAGCCTCGAGCACCGCCTCTTCCCCTCCATCGAGGGCGGCGTCCAGCACGTCGGCATCGAACTCCCTGCCGAGGACGGCAGCCGCCTCGATGACGGTGCGGGACTCCGCAGAGAGCCGGTCGAGCAGGCGCATTAAAAGAACGGACACCGCGATGGGAAGGCGCCGGTCGGAAGCCGGCTCGAAGATCCATTCGTCACCGGTGAAGCGGAGCTCACTCGATTCGCACAGCTTCCGAAACAGCTCCGACGTGATGAAAGGATTCCCTTCGCCCTGCACGTACAGGTGTTCGACCAGGCGTTCGGGTGGGGAGTAACGTCCAAACGTGGAATCCACCCACTGCCCGAGTTCGGCGCGCGAGAGTCGTCGCACCTCGATCTCCGTGTATTGCTCGCAGCGCGAAAGGCGCCGCCGACGCTCCCTGGCATTGCCGCGGAGCTCATCGCCGCGCAGCGTCAGGCACACTAGCAGGCCCGAGGCGTCGTCGAAGCTGGTCGCCAGATGCTCGAGCGCCCGCCAGGTTCCGGCATCGGCCCAGTGCATGTCTTCGAGAATCAGCACGAGTGGAGCCGGCTCGCTCGCCAGGCGCAGATATTTCGCCAGCTCGTCCAGGAACACCAGCGATTCGTCGTCGGCGGCCGAGGCCGGTCCATCGCTGAGGAGCGGCATCAATCGCGGGAACTCGCACCAGCGCCGAGCAGGCACCAGCCCGCGGGCATGGATCGCCGACAGCGCCTCGATCCACGCGGCGTACGGGGGGCGCGTCGCTCCCTCGGTGTTCTGCGCGCGTACCAACGAGCCACCCCTTACGCGGACGTCGGGCTCGAGCTGGCGCAGCAGAGTCGACTTTCCGATGCCTGCTTCACCGGCGACCATCACGATGTGCGGCCGGCCCACATCGCTCTTCTCGATCAGCCTCGTTATTCGCTCCCTCTCTTCGCGCCGTCCGACGAAACCGTCGAGCATCAGCTGGGTATCCATTCCATGGCTGCTGCTGGCGGCAGGCGCCACGGCGTTGCGGCCACGTCGCTTGGCATTGTACAACGCTGCGTCGGCGGTGGCGAACAGCTCCTCGTACGTTTCGCCGTTGGTTGGGGCAGTGGCCACGCCGATGGAAAGCGTTATGGAGATCGGCTCTCCGCGACCCTCGCGCCGCCTGCATTTCAGGCCGGCTACCCCCTTGCGTAGTCGCTCGGCGAACGCGCACGCTCCTTCGCCATCGGTGCCTGGCAGCAACACGACGAACTCGTCGCCCGCATAACGGCCGACGAAGTCACCGCCGCGGGTGTGCTCCTGGAGCTCCTGCGCCACCGCAAGCAGCACATCGTCTCCCTGCAGGTGCCCGAACGAGTCGTTCACGATCTTGAAGTTGTCGATGTCGACCACCAGCAGCGACACCTTTCGACCGCTGGTCCGGCGGGCGTCGAGTACCTGTCCCGCCGCTTCGGTGAACGCGCCGCGCAGCGGAAGTCCCGTCAGATCGTCGAGCGCGGCTGCCGCGGATCCTTCGCTGATCCGGCGGCCGTTTTGCAAGATCGACGGCCCGTCGGTGCTGATCTCGGAAGCAGCAGCCGCTGCATCGTGCTGGGACCGCCGCATGACCGTCTCGAAATGTTCGAAGACGGTCGCATCGAAGGCGTGGCCCACCTCGTGACGCATCAATGCCAGCGCCTCACGCCGGGTGAGTGCCTTCTTGTAGCTTCGATCCGTGGCAAGTGCATCGTAGATGTCGGCGATGCACAGGATTCTGGCGCAGCGCGGAATCGCGTCACCGACAAGCCCGTCCGGGTATCCGCTGCCGTCCCACCGCTCGTGGTGCGACCGTACGATCGCCAGGACCTCATCGGGAAAACCGGCATCCCGCAGCATGCGAACGCCCTCGATCGTGTGAGATCGAACGAGCGCCCACTCCTCTTCGGTCAGGCGGCCCCGCTTGTTCAGCAACGGTTCGGGAACGACGATCTTCCCCACGTCGTGAAGGAGCGCGCCTACCCGGATCCAGAACAGGTCCCGGCGGCTGTATCCGGCTTCGGCGGCGATGAGTGAGGACAGCTCGGCCACCCTGATGCAGTGACCCTGCGTGTAGCGGTCGGTGGCCTCGATCGATTCGCCCCATCGGAACGCCGCCTCCGTGAACTCTCGTTCCAGCGCATTGAGCCGCTGATCGATGTCCGACACATCGTTACTGGCGCGCAGCTGATGGAAGCGAGCATATGAGCGGTTCAACCAGAGCAGGCTGCTGCTGTTGTCGCCGCGGAGCCGGCACAGTTCGGCGCGCTCGCGCTCGATCTCCGCGACCAGGCGTACCTCCTGACGCTTCAAGGCCTGCTCCTCGGCACTTACCAGAAGGGACTCGGCGAGCGAGTAATCCCCTCGCTCCCGGGCGATCATCCCTCGGATCTTGCACGACTCGGCCGCGGTACTCGCATCGTTAGCCCGGTCGGCAGCGGCTGCTGCGTCGGCGACCAGCTGTTCCGCGCGGTCCAGGTCGCCACGGCTGACCCACATGGCCGCCGCGTTCACCGCGACAGCCGCTTGCGTGCGCAGGTCGCAGCTCACGATTGCTCCCGATGCGGCGGCCTCGTACGCGGCTTCGGCGGATGGCCAGTCT
This sequence comes from Gemmatimonadaceae bacterium, assembly GCA_041743285.1. GTDB lineage: Bacteria > Gemmatimonadota > Gemmatimonadetes > Gemmatimonadales > Gemmatimonadaceae > JALZIF01. The sequence continues at coordinate 5,872 of JBGTNB010000208.1, read as the reverse complement.
GTCCGCGAGGCATGCAGCAACCCGAGATTGTTGAGAACGATGCTCGACTCTCCGTCCAGACCTAACGTTCGATAGCTGGCCAGACTCTGCTCGTAGTGCCGAAGTGCAGCATCGGCATCGCCGCGGAGGCTGGCCAGCACGCCCAGGTTCTGGGCGGTCATTGCCGCCAGCATCACGTCGCCGGCGGCAAGCGCGTGGCCGTGCGCTCGCAGCAGGCATCGTTGGGCATCGTCGGAGTCCCCCTGCCGCCAGCGTACGGTGCTCTTCACATTGAGCGCATGCCCCCTGCTGCCCTCGTCACCGGCGGCTTCGGCGATGGCAAGAGACGCCTCGAGGCAGTCCAATGCGGCTTCGGCGTCGCCGTCGGCGTCGTAGGTCCGGGCGATCCATCGGAACAGCGCCGAGGCGCGGGCACATGCCCCTGGCACTCCAGGTGCGAGCGTCCGAAGTGCGCGCTCGTAGCCGTGCCGAGCGGCATCCCTGCCGCCTCGCCGCTCGGCCTCACGGGCGTCTTCCGTAAGCGCCTGAATGGCCTCGATCAGCACGCTTGGCCATGGCCGGCCCGGAGGCTCGAAGACAGACCGGCCGGTCCGGTCCTCCCTAGCTAGCGGCGGGCGGATCGTGCTCATGAGAGGAGCGGCGGTTCGGGGAACCGAATCGGAGGACGCTCCGGGGATCCTATCCCGGAGCCAAACCAGTGGGTGCGCACGAAGTAAGGACTATTTGGCTCTGCGATTAGTAAAAGGAGCCCAGGCCGCACGTCAGAGGGAAGGGTTGCGGTCCGTGATCAGCGTTCAGCTGTCTCCGTGGATGCGGAGGCGGGGTGCCGCGGTTACTCCACGACACCCCGCCGACTTCCGTCTACGTCCGTTCAGCCAGTGGCCATGATATGACCTTGAAGAGGCTTTACTCCGGCGAGGCTGGAAGGGCCGCTACATCGCATCGTAAGGGTCTCCCTCTCAAAGGGGCTGGAAAGTCTGCACGCCAGCTAATCCGGCAGCGCAGATCAGAAGGCAACGTGGTAGCCACTGAAGTGATCAATCCAGGCATCTACCGTCGCATCCCCATCGCGATCTGCCGAGGGTAGCCAATCTACGATCTCCCCATCGAGCACATAAACGATGCTCTCCTGCAACGAGGCCGGTCGATTGCAATGCGCGTAGCTCAGTGAGAGCAGCACCCGCCGCTCGAAGGCGAGGCCGTGCGGCGAAAAGGTCGCCTCGACTGCTTCCGAGACCGGTGCTTCAGCCGTAACTACCGTGAACCCGTTGAGCGCCCGCGGAGGGATGCTCAGCTTATGGGGGCCGAACTCGACCTCCCCCCCATTCGGACCGACGATCTGCACCACTGCGGAGTATTGAAGCGGCTCGCAGTAGACCAGCCGCGCGACCCTGCGCCCGTGCTTCCGATTCATCCGCTTCCAGTCTCTCAACAGATGCTGGTACTCCAGCCTACTCGATCTCTCCGCCGCTGCGACCCGCCTCATCTCGAGATCGAACCACTTCAGCAGTCGCGGGTCGGAATCGCTCGCGTAAACAACCGGTTTATGCGACGCCGAGATCAAAGCCGAAGGCGCGGCTATCTCCTCCGGCGCGGTCAGTGGGCTATCGGCGCATGCAACGATACTCGTGCTTAGCAGCGCCAGAAAGCCGAAACGCATGTATCGTGTGTTGATCATTTGCTCCTCTGCAGTCGGAAGTAGGACACGCGTGCGGCGGTGCTGTCGCACCGCGCGTACCGCGTTCCGACCGCGAAAAGCACTCGACGTTCGTTTGTGATAGCTCGAGACCGCCGCGTGACGAAGTCCTTCCGCCCATGCCGCCGTTCGAGTACCTGCGGGGAGCTCGGAGGGGGGTGCCGGCTTGCCGCGGTGGACGGATGGCGCGTATTTGAGGCTGCAACGGCGCATCAGTTCGACATTTCTGTGGCGGCGGACCGACAGGAGGGGAGGGTCGGGCCAGCGCGCCCCTGATTCCTAGTCCCTGCAAGAAGGAGGAATTCGGAACTAGGAAATAGGAATTAGGGGTGGTATTGCGAGCAGCGCCGTTGGCGCCGCTCGCTCATAAGAAGTGCGCGGCGGGGCAGCCGCCGCGCGTTCCGACCCTAATTCCCAATTCCTAGTTCCTATTTCCTGCTTCTCAATTGCTCGTTCCCGACTCCTGCCTCAAATTCCTCGCGATCCAGCCAAAGCTCGCAAGCGCGATAGCGGCAAATATCCCGAAAGGCAGATACTCGCCGAACAGCAGCTTTCCTATCGCGAACAGCGAGCTGTACACCGCGGCGACGCCGGCGACCCAGTTCGTCCAGGCTAACGACCCTCCAGCCATCACCTCGCGGCCATAGCCCGCCGCCGTCGAGATGCGCGTCCATCCCGGTCCACCCGGGCGTACGCGCCGATAGAACGACGTGAGCACAGCGTCGGTCTCCGGCTGCGTCAACAGAGTTACGGTCAGCCAAATGAGCGTGCTCCCCGCTACGGTCACGAGTAGTATGACCGAGTCGGCGCGCGGATCGCGCGCAGGGAAATAATCGGGTATCACCTGGATCGCTATCAGCGATATCACGAACGATGCGATCATCGCGCTGATCTCCGACCATGCATTGATTCTCCACCAGTACCAGCGGAGGATCAGCACCAGGCCGGTGCCCGCGCCTAGCGCAATGAGAAAGCGCCATGCGCCTTCGATCGTCGTGAGGCGCCAGGAAACGAAGATGGAGCCCACGAACAGGAGTATCGTCGCGGCGCGGCCCACCATCACATAGTGCCGCTCCGATTCGTCGCGTTTGAGGAATCGCTTGTACACATCGTTGACCAGGTAGCTCGCCCCCCAGTTGAGCTGCGTCGCAACGGTAGACATGTACGCGGCGGCAAAGCCCGCCAGCATCAGCCCGCGCCACGGCGTGGGGAGCAGATCCATGAACGCGTGCACGTATCCGTCGCCCTTCTTGTCGGCGGCCAGCTCCGGATACAGTACGACCGTCGCAAGAGCCGTTATGATCCAGGGCCACGGCCGAATGGCGTAATGCGCAACCTGGAAGAACAACGTTGCCAGCATCCCATCGCGCTCGGTGCGAGCCGAGAAGATGCGCTGTGCCACGTATCCCCCACCGCCCGGTTCGGCACCAGGATACCACGCCGCCCACCACTGGACCGAGAGGAACACGCCTAGCGTGAGAAGGGGCATCCAGGCGTAGCCGACGATGCCCTCGGGGCCGATCCGAACGGGAAGCACCGACAGCGCCGCCGTCTCGCTCCCGAAGTGCGCAGCCACACCGTCCTTGAGCGCGGCCATTCCGCCCACCGCATCAACTGAATATACGGCCAGCACGATGACCGCCGTCATCATGATGATGAACTGGAAAAAGTCCGTCCACAGCACGGCCCACAACCCGGCTGCAACCGCGTACATGACCGTTATTACGAAACAGATTCCGACTGCCACCAGCGGATCGACGTTAAGCGCAATCGACAGAATCGTGATCATCGCCTTCGTGACCCAGCCGAGAATTATCAGGTTTATGGGAATCGCCAGATAGAGCGCGCGAAAGCCTCGTAAGGTGGCGGCCGGCTTGCCACTGTAGCGCACCTCGGCCAGCTCCACGTCGGTCATGACGCCGGCCCGGTGCCAAAGTCGGGCAAAAAAGAACACGGTGAGAATCCCGCTCATCACCGCGTTCCACCACAACCAGTTTCCCGCCACTCCGTTCGCGGCTACCAGCCCCGTCACCGCCAACGGCGTATCTGCCGCGAAGGTAGTCGCGACCATCGAGATACCGGCCAGCCACCACGGGACGTTGCGGCCGGAGACGAAATACTCGGAAAGTGTCGAACCACCGCGACGCGTGAAGTACAGCCCAATAGCCGTCGTCAGCACGAAGTAGGCGCCGACGATCGCCCAATCGATGGCGGTAAAACTCATCGTGCCGCTGCCGAGGAAAGCGCCACTGCCGGAGTGCGCCCACTGGCCTCATCGGCGGCCAGGACCACCGCGTCGGCCAGATCCCTGCGTACGCGCCCGATACGCGAATTCTGCCGGGTCGGGTTCACGCGATTCGTAAGGAGAATGACGAACAGGTCGCGGGCCGGATCCATCCACATCGAGGTGCCGGTGAACCCGGTGTGCCCGAATGCCTGGCGGGACATGAGGTCACCGGCCGAGTTCGACCCGCTAGGCGTCTCCCAACCCAGAGCGCGGTGCGACAACGTGGAGTCCTGCACCTGTGTAAAAGCGCGCAGCATCGCCTCTGGTACGATGCGCACCCCGTCACGCGCGCCGCCGCCTAACAGCATCTGGGTGAAGATCGTCAGGTCGTGGCCGGTGCTGAAGAGTCCCGCGTGCGCCGAAACGCCGCCGAGCCGAAAGGCATTCTCATCGTGGACTTCTGCGCGGACGTGGCGCTGGCGCCACGGATCGTATTCGGTAGGCGCCGTGCGCCAGGACACCGTCATTCTCGGAGTGAAGCCTGTCTCCATCATTCCGAGCGGTCCAAAGACGTGCAGTGCCAGGTATTGGTCCAGTGGCCACCCGTTCACCTGCTCGACGATCTGCCCGAGGAGAATGGCTCCCAGGTCGCTGTACGCCATGCGCGCCCCCGGCACCGTATCCAGCTCGGTAGCGTACACCGCCGCCACCGCCTCCAGCGGGGTCTCGGCTTCCTTATATAGAGGCCGCCACGGAGGCAGTCCGCTCGAGTGAGTGAGTAGATGCCTGACGGTAACAGCGTCCTTGCCCGGTCCGGTGAATCGCGGCAGGTATCGCGAGACGGGCGCATCGAGATCCACAGCGCCCTTCGACACGAGCTGCATCATGGCCGTGGTCATGCCAACGACCTTCGTAAGCGAAGCCATATCCCACAACGTATGCTCGTCAGGCTGGGGGCTGCCTGCCTGCCAGTCGATGACCCCGAAGCCGCCGCTGAAGTAAACGCGGTCGTGGCTGCCGACCACTGCATACGCCCCCGGGAAGGCGCTGTCGGCCAATGCCCGCCGCACCACCTGGGAGACCGAATCCTGAATCGCTCTCTGCATGCGTTGCTCGATGCGCTCGGAGCGTCCCGTGCCGATCGACGCACAGGCGGAAAGGGAAACGAGGAGAAGGGAAGCGCTGAGCGAGGCGCGCACTCTACTTCGATCGAGATATTCCATCGCCCCTCTTGAAGTATCCGGGCAGCGAGATCGGCGATGTGCCGACGATTGGGATTGCACCCGCCAGTGCTCGTGCCGCGGCCTGCTCCAATCCAGGATCGATTCCGTACGTCACGAGATAGCTGGAAACGCGCGGAAAGTCGCGGATTACGTAAGGATTGCCATTCGCGACGACGATGACTCGCTCGCGTGCGGCCAGTCCATCGATCCACTCGGAGATGCGTCGGGGTATGGCGAATCTGCCCTCCCCCTCGATCGTGCGGACATGAGTCGTAACGATGATACGATCTGCCCCGGACATGGTGCGGGTCAACGAATCGAGCTCCGGTTGCCCGGTGCGCGGCGATATGCGCACGCCGGTCGCCTTGGGCACGAGCCGTCGCAGCTCGGCGAGGAATGTCCGGCCGGCGAGAACTTCGAGCTCGGGAGCATAGGTCACGACCGCGACCCGCCCCTCGCGCGCAACGGGTACGAGGCTGCTCTTGTCGCGTATCAGGGTCATCGCGCGCTCGGCGATACCCTCCGCCACCTCGAGATGCTCAGGTGCCCCGACGACGTGGCGCAGACGGGCGAGGTCCACATAACGATTGTCGTGCAATCCCAGCCGTGCTTTCATCTCCAGCGTTCGGCGGGCGCTGGCCGCTATGCGGTCCGCCGGGATCCCGCCACTCTCGACCGCGGCGACCACGGCACGAATCGCGGCGGAAATGTCGTTCGGTTTGAGCA
>JBGTNB010000207.1:0-2200 GCA_041743285.1 Gemmatimonadaceae bacterium | reverse complement strand
GTTCGCGTACCTTGGCGGAACCTCGGTGACGCTGGCGATGCCTGATTTCTCGGCGCTCGCGGGTTGGAGCAACAGTTGGGCACCGGCCACGAGCAGCACAGTGGATTGGAGTGCCGCTGCGCTTGGCTTCAGCGGACAGGGGTGTGTCGAGAACGCTCGGTCGATCATCGCCACGCGCAACGGCACGTTCTGACCCAGCGCATTGAGTCTGGAAGGAACGAAGGACCGGCTAACTGCCGGTCCTTCGTCTTTCATATCGGATGCGCCACGGAATCAGCGCCAGTCGGGCTGGTAGTAGTCCTCGAAATTGCCGTTCGGGGAGCGAAAGCTCAGCAGGACGGTGGCGCCGTCGCTCACGCGCAGCAGGCGCAGAGATGGAAAGGAGCTACTGCTGCGACCGACGATGTACTTCCCGTCAGGCGACCAGGCGAGACCCGGGCTGAAGACAGCGCTGCCCAAATCGCGTCTTCCGCTCCCATCGGCGTTAGTGACCACCGCGACGCCATCGAACTCACTGTATCCGCCGCTTGGCACGAGGTACGCCACGCGATCGCCCTGCGAAGACCAACGAGGCGAGCGCGCGTTAGGCTCGAGCACGGTGATTGCGCCATTCGAGACGGCAAAAACTCGAAGCTCAGAACCGAACGATGGCCCGGCAGCAAGATAGGCAACGCGGGTGCCGTCGTGCGAGATGTCAGCGCCTCCATAAGCCAACGCCATCCCCGGTAAAGCTGCCAGGAGCGTGACGGCATTGCCAGCGTCGACAAGCCAGAGCCCGTTCACGGTGGTCGATGCATCCACGTCACGCCGCCCAACGACGAGCACACTGCCGTCAGCGATCTGGCGGACAGCGACGATTGTTGTGAAGCCGGACGCGGGGCCAATGACTCGTCGCGGGGCTCCGGTGGTGTCGACGACAACGACCGTTCTCGACGGCCCGCCGTAGCTCGCATCGCCGGTATGCAGCGTAACATGGCCCCGGGTCGCATCGAATCGGGGGAACACGCCAAAGTCGCTGTGTACTTGGGAGATGATCGTATTGCTCGACTCACTCCCATTGAGGTTTACCAGCCTCACGACTTGCTGCCAGGCATCCCACACCACCAGCCGCCCGATCGGCACAACGCGTACGCTCGTGGAATCTGCTAACGCGGCGTACCGAGCGAATACCCACTGCGTCCCCATATCGCGGCCGGTCACGATGCCGGTGGCGCCATCTACTGTGACTGCGTTGCCGGCACCCGCGGAGAGTGTGGGCACTTCCGAGCGAAGATTACCGTAACGGTCGACTACACGTCCGCTCAACTTTGCAGTTGCACCAATGTCCATTGCAGTGTCTGTTGCCAGGGCAAGCACCCTCGCAGGCGATCCTGGCGTGACCGTGTAGGTCGCCGAATCCCCCACGCCGAACTCCGGCGCTGATATGCGGACAACCGCTCGCCCGGCTACGCGGCCAAGGCGCACAATGGCTTTGGCCTGTCCTTTGTCATCGGTGGTGTCGACCGTGAACGCAGTGTAGCCAAACCCGCCGCCCAGCCCGCATGTTGGGGCGGTGAGCGCGCAGACGTAGATCGCCGACTCGTACCGGCGCGAAGTATCAGCGGGAGGCTGCGCTTCGAACCGCACGATGGCGCCACTCGCAAGGTTCCCGTCGAGCCCCCGCACTTCGACGACCAGCGCTTGCAACGGCTGCGCGTCGATCGTGTCGGTTACACCCGCTCCGAGCATTACGCGCACGCCAGGCTCGTCATTTCTCGGGTCGGTGGGACCGTCACCACCGCAAGCGGCCAGAAAAAAGACCAGGAACGCGGACAACGGTGCGCCAATGCGGCGCCGAATTTCTTGCACAGTTGTGCTCCTGTAGCAGGGGCGCCGCTCAGAATGGGCGCGGTTACAGACACGAGTCACCGAGGTGACGGACCAGACTCAGCCATGGTAACCGATCGACCCGTCACTCGCGAGGCCTTTCGCCGTCAGATGTCTCCGTCGAAAACTCGATAGACTTCACGCCATGTCGAGGCAACGTACAAAATGAACGACTTTTAATGATTGACCTGGAGCGCGTACAGCGCGATGCGCACGACATCTATCAAGCTGCGCTCGCCGCCGTCGAAGCCGGCTCCGCGGTGCGTCGGGCGCTCGCGTTCGCCACGGTCGCGTCAGGCGCGAGACTCCATCTGCTTGCGCTCGGCAAAGCGGC
>JBGTNB010000206.1:0-2321 GCA_041743285.1 Gemmatimonadaceae bacterium | reverse complement strand
CCCACATCCGGCACACGCCGCGGCCCGCAGGTACTGGAGCGCCTAGACGCGGCCCTCACCAAGTTCCTCCAGGAGGTGCGACTTGTCGCGTAATAAACTTGACTCAAGTACTGAGAATTCAACCGGTCAAGGCTTCTAGGTTGCCGTTCGCTAGCATCAACGTACTTTTCCAGCCCGAAGTGTGGTTGCCAGGCTCATAGGAGCCGTTCCACCACACAATGCCGTCGCCGGTGATGCCAACGGCCGTGCCACCTCCCTCCGCCGAGGATCGAAAGGCCGTCGCGCCTGCCACTTCGAGCTCCTTGCCGGTGACGCTCACGTTGATTCCAAGCTTGACGCCGGACTGATCAAGCGGTTTATTGTCGTCGTTCTGGTCTGTCGTCGTGATGGCCATGATGTCCTCCAGCAACCGTCTCAGGTAAACGCGTCGTCTTGACGGCCAACCGGCGGCCGTGTCTCAGCGGATCGATGCCTCACGGCGGCCTTTGCGCATTGCGGCACCGTTCGGGCCCGCCTCACCCGATTCAGTGCACCGGTCGAGTAACTCGTTCGTCTCTAGAATCTGCAACCGTAGGTCGTTGTCTCTAAGCCTACGCAGAAGCGAGAAAGGGGGCTCGGCGCCGGTCGTGCGCAGAAAACATCGCGAGTGCGCTCGACTGACCTGCCTCATCCTTCACAGGCTGAACGATTGCGCTCACCACGTCACCGACCTCGAGATTTGTTGCCAGGCTTCGGCGCGCGCGAAAATTGACCCACTTCTGCTCGGCAAGAGTGACCCACGCTTGAAACACGATCTGAAGCGCACATCGTGACGGGCTGGCAACGTCGCGGTTTCTGGATTGGCCGTCGTATCGAGGAGAAAACAATTCACGAAAGGGATAAAAAGGCGAATCGAGTAACTTGTTGATACGAAAGAGCATCTGCGTGTTCGCAATTTAGTTGGCGCGCGCCAATCTCCGAATCGTCGCAGTACGGACTGCATCGTGAGTGGAGGAGCGGTCAGCGTTTGGCCTCGGCCAAATGCGAATGCATTTGGCCATAAGCGCCCTCAAGTAGCGCTGCGCGGGGCGGTCAAGGGTCACCGAAGGTGACGAGCGAAGCGAGCTTGCCCTTGACGGGCCTGCGCGGCGCTGCTACCGGTGGTCCCTTTCTCCCGAGCAACCCTGGGTCAATTCTCGCGAGCGCTGAAGTGCCAAGGCCGACCTCCTTCCGTGCCTCAGCCTTGATAACGCTGCAGACTAGAAGATGCCACCGTTGTTATGCAAGGCAATTCGAATCGAACATCGACAAGTGCAAAGCGACCAGCCCTTCGGTGCAACCCGATGTGACATGGATGTTCGTTTTGACAGGGGTCGAATGACGGCCAGAATCGGCTTCATAGATTCGGGTGGATCCGGTGTGGCGTTTTCTGGTTGCTGGAGGAGAAATGGCAGCGCTGCGCAGCATCGCCGACACATGTCTCGCGACGCGCGGCACGATATCGTTTTTGCGCGATGTCTTCGGCGTGTTTAGAAGCAACTCCCAAGCGCGATCTGTGGTGGAGCAGCTTCGGCTGGTTCAGACGACGCCGTTCCTGCGCCTCGCCATCGTCACCGTTCGGCCGCTCGGTTCGCTCGGCGCGAAGGGCTACCTGCTCCAGGACTGCAGCGACGTAGAGCTCCTCCGGTATATCGAGTCAGTCGCGTCAGGCAAGCATTACACGAGCCCGTCCATGACGACACTTCTCGTGACAAAGACGCGGCGCGTCGAACGGTTCGCTCGCCACACGCCAGGACTCGACGAACCTGCTCTTCAGGCAGTGGGACACCGTCTTCCCGAACGCGTCCTGCGCGGTCGCACTCATCGACCGCCTCACGCACCACGCCGAGATCATTCCCATCGAGGGCGAGAGCTATCGCAAGCGCGAAGCGGAACTCACCCAGAAGAAGCGGCGGGGATCAGCGTGAGCCGTGCGCCCAAACCAGCGTCGACCACCTGTCCAGATTTCTACGTTTCTTCAAGGTCGGCGACAGCTTGCGTCGACATCGGACTACCCTCTACCCGGTGAGGTGAGACGATAGGCAACATTAGGGCGGTCTCGCGGATAGCATAAGCACCCTTATCGGCCGCCCCGGCCCGGCGGCCCGGCGGCCGAGCCTGGACGTGGACTACGCACCACTGCTCTTCGATTCCGAAATGTCGTACTTCCTCAGCTCGTTTGAGAATGACGACTTGAGGATCGAGCTGAAGGCAGGAAAACAAGGGCAGGAGTTCAGTCCGATCGACCAGTTGTCAGCCGGCCAGCGGTGCACTGCTATGTTCCCGATGCTACTGAGCTTGGA
>JBGTNB010000205.1:0-5814 GCA_041743285.1 Gemmatimonadaceae bacterium | reverse complement strand
GCCAAGCCGATCTCAGTCGCGCCTCCCGCGGTACCGGCGGCGCCGGCGTGGCAACCGCTCGCGCCACCAGCCCCGAAAGTGAGCTGGCCCGGCGAGAGAGCCGATGCCGAGTCGGTTCGCCAGCGCGAGCCTGACGAGTACATCCAGGAGGCTCCTTATCGCCCACGAAGAAACTGGAGGCCTATCGCGACTGGTGCGGTGGCGGTTGCGCTGGCCGGTGTCGTCGCGATGATGCTACTCTCACGCCCCGAAACGTCTGCGAGCTCGACCGGGCAGGTGGAAGTACAGGCCACCACTCCGCCGCCACGCCCACAGTCGTCGGTCGGTCCGATCGACCGTACGGTAAAGGAGGCGATGGAGATAGGTCTGGCGAACCTGGAGAACGCGCCTGGAAACAATCAGTTCTCCCCGGAGCAGCCCGTTGAACCGGCAGTAACGCCGGAAACCGAGCTGCCCATCGAGGGCGGTACGGAGCCGGGCAGCATAACGAGGAACAGGGCTCCATCCGATTCGCGCCTGCGCGTGGCACTGCCGTCGGCCTCGTTGGCCAAAGTCAGCGATTCGATCGAATCGGCGATGACAGCCAAGGTCGATTCGCTAACGCTGGTGAGCGATCAGACCGTCATAGAGTACAAAGGAAAGAAACCGCGGCAGTAGGTGTCGGTCCTCCCAAGCCGAACCGCGGCCCCCCCGCCTCCACCTGGAGCGCGGGGGATTTCTTTTTGCCTCCCTGGTGCCGCCACTGGACCGGCTGGGACCTTCGGTCGATCTTTCGCCTCGGGCGGCGCTCCGCGAGCTTCGAGGGGCCAGCCATTTGCAACGGAGCAACAGCATTCGACGCATCAAGCGCACTTCGACGCCATCCGGTGCGCCTCTATCCTTGTCGCTCCAGCGTGAGCGACACTGGAATGGGCTTGTCGGCCTCGTTATGAGGGAGTGATGACGACTACGGATAGCAACGCCGCATCAGGCGCGTCGCATGACGCGATGGGGGCCGGGGATCCGATCGCCCGGTTTGCGACGCTGCTCGAGGCTGCGGCGGGGGTGGACCGCGCGCTCCTGCCGGAGCCCACGGCGATGACCCTCGCCACCGTCGGCGCCGACGGCCAGCCATCGGCCCGGATCGTTCTCCTCAAGAGCGTGGGTGCCGACGGGTTTGTGTTCTACACGAACCTGCGCAGCAGAAAGGGAAACGAACTGGTGCACACACCGCTTGCCGCGCTGTGCTTTCACTGGCAGCCGCTGGAGATTCAGGTGCGTGTGGAAGGCACCGTGAGTCTAGTGCCTGACGCGGACGCCGATGCCTATTTTGCGACCAGACCGCGGATAAGTCAGCTCGGCGCGTGGGCATCCGATCAGAGCGAGCCTCTTGCCGCGTACGCGGAGCTCGAAGCACGGCTGCGCCAGGCGGAGGAGCGATTTGCCGGGCTCGATGTTCCCCGGCCACCCCACTGGTCCGGGTTTAGACTCGAGCCGCAGACAATCGAGTTTTGGCGCAATCGTCCTTTCCGGCTGCACGAGCGCGAGCGATTCGAGCGCGAGCGGCACGGCTGGCGGATGACTCGCCTGTTTCCCTGATCCTCGTGGCGTAGGGAGAGCGGAACAGCGCGGCGCAGTCGCCATGTGCGGCTGCACCGCTAACTTCACGCGGCTGCGCCGGTGGCTTAGCGAGCCAACGTGCGCATCAGAGGACATGTTTCGCGCGTATGCGCTTACTTGCGGCCCGCTGCCGCACTCACGTTTCGAGACCGAGCGATGGCCACAAGAGTTCACAACAAGGAAGCCGCGGTTGCTGCCGTCGAGGAGCCCTGGACGGTTGAAGACTCCCGGCAGTTGTACAACATGGAAGGGTGGGGAATCGGTTTCTTCGACGTGAACTCGGCGGGGCATGTCGTCGTCCGGCCCGATCGCGCACAGCCCGACCGCGAGCTTGATCTGTTCGAGCTCGCGCGCGACCTCGAGGCCCAGGGAGTGGGGCTGCCGCTCCTCCTCCGTTTCTCGGATGTTCTGCGATCCCGCATCGCGGCACTGAGCCAGCGATTCAGGATTGCCATCGAGGAGTTTCGCTACGACGGCGCATACACTCTCGTTTATCCGATCAAGGTCAATCAGCAGCGTCACGTGATCGAGGAGATCGTGCAGTTTGGCGCTCCACACGGTGTTGGCCTCGAGTGTGGCAGCAAGCCCGAGTTGCAGGCCGTTTTGGCGCTGAACGACGATACCGGGCACCTCATCGTCTGCAATGGTTACAAGGATGAGGAGTACATGCGGCTGGCGCTGATGGGACAGAAGCTAGGACACCAGGTGTTCGTCGTGCTCGAACAGCTCAGCGAACTCGATACGCTGCTGCGGGTTGCCGACGCCATGGGCGTCACGCCTACCGCGGGCGTGAGGGTCAAGCTGGCATCGGAGGGCTTCGGCCGTTGGGCGGAGTCGGGCGGCGAAGCTTCCAAATTCGGCCTGAATGCCGGCGAGCTCGTCCGAATGGTCGACCGCCTGACGAGTCTCGATAGGCTGGACGTGCTGAAGCTCATCCACTTCCATCTCGGCTCACAGATCACCGACATCCGGTACATCAAATCCGGATTGCAGGAAGTGGTTCGGTTCTACGCCGAGTTGCGCGCCATGGGTGTGGATATCACTCATGTCGACGTTGGTGGCGGGCTGGGCGTCGACTACGACGGGTCCAACTCCACCGTATCGGCAAGCGTCAACTACACGGTGCAGGAGTATGCAAACGACATAGTTTACACCTTCGCCGAATCATGCCGGGAGCTCGAGCTCCCGATGCCGCATTTGATCTCGGAGTCGGGGCGGGCCCTCACGGCGCATCACGCACTTCTTCTCATCAACGTGATCGATGTGGAGTCGCAGCAGAGCGTACAGTTGCCCACACTGGGCGACGACGACCACGCGGTACTGCACGAATTGCGTGAAGGCTACGACAATCTCTCGAGGCGCAGCGTTCGCGAGGTCTACCACGATGCCACTTTCGCCAAGGAGCAGGCGCAACACCTGTTCAACAGCGGCGTGCTGTCACTACGCGGACGTGCAATCGCCGATCAACTGTATATCGCGACGCTCAACGAAATTGCCAAGCTCACGGCGCAGGACTCCGATGAGTACCAGGACATCATCGAAGAGCTGGAGAGGCGGCTCATCGACCGCTATTTCTGCAACTTCAGCGTTTTTCAGTCGCTTCCGGACAGTTGGGCGATCGATCAGCTCTTTCCGATCATGCCGATTCATCGGCTGGACGAACGGCCGACGCGACTGGGCTCGCTGCAGGACGTCACCTGTGATTCTGACGGCAAGATCGACCGGTTCGTCGGCGGGCGTTCGGGGCGCCCGAGCATCGAACTGCATCCGTTCGAATCCGGGCAGCCGTACATCATCGGGATCTTTCTGACCGGCGCCTATCAGGAGATTCTCGGGGACCTGCACAACCTGTTCGGGGACACCAACGCGGTTCACATCGCGCTTCGTCCCGAAGGTTATGCGGTGACTGATCTGGTGCACGGAGACACTGTCACCGAGGTGCTCAACTACGTGCAGTTCCGCGCCTCGGATCTGCTGACCGTGTTCCGCCGAAAGGTGAACGCCGCCAGCGGCATTACGCGAGATGAAGCCAACCGGTTCATCGCCGAATACGTGGCCGGGCTCGAAGGCTACACCTATCTCGAAGGGGACGGCGCGGCGCGGTGAAACGCCCGGGTCTATGGTTAGGTTTGACGCTCGCGCCGATGCTTATGGGTGCGGTGGCAAACGGCCATTTTACCGAGCTGCTCCTTGCGCTGGCGGCGACGATAGTTGCCACAAAGTTGCTAGGCGACGTGGCCCAGAGAATCGGTCAGCCGGCCGTGCTCGGCGAGTTGATCGCGGGAGTATTCCTCGGCCAGTCCGCCCTCGGTCTGCTGGACCCATCCAACGAGACGATTGCCGCGCTGGCAGAGCTGGGTGTGCTGATCCTGCTGTTCGAGATCGGACTGCATACCAACGTGAGATCGCTGATCAAGGTAGGGCGCTCGGCGATCATGGTGGGAATGGTGGGCGTAATACTTCCCTTCGTACTTGGCTATTGGGTGGCGAGCGCGTTGGGAATTCCGACACTGCCGGCGATCGTGTGCGGGGCGGCGCTGACCGCGACCTCAATCGGCATCTCGGCACGCGTGCTCTCGGATCTGGACAGGCTTCAGACGCGTGAGGGTCAGATCGTGCTTGGCGCGGCGGTGATCGACGACGTCATTGGACTGATCATTCTGACGATTGTCGCACGGCTGACGTTAGGGGCGAACATTACGCCCGTCGGTGTCACGCGCACTGCGGGGATCGCGATCGGATTCATCGTCGCCGCGCTCGTTTTGGGCCGCCTGTTCGCGCCGCCGCTGTTCCGGCTGGTGCAGCACATTCGTGTGACCGGCGCTCTGGGATTGATCGCGCTGGCATTCGCGCTCCTTCTCGCGTGGACCGCCGACATCGCCGGATCGGCGCGCATCATCGGGGCGTTCGCTGCCGGGCTGGTGCTGCACGAGACGCCGCAGCGGCGGGAGATCGAGCAGGCGACATCGTCGCTCGGTCTGCTGTTCGTGCCGATCTTTTTCGCTTCAGTCGGCGCGGCGGTCGATCTGCGAACTCTCGCCGACCCGCATGCGCTGATGATCGGCGGCGCGTTGCTGGTGGTCGCGGTCGCGGGAAAGTTCGTGGCCGGATACGCACCGTGGTGGTTCCGCGGAAACAAGGCGTTGATCGGCGTAGCGATGATCCCGCGCGGCGAGGTCGGGCTCATCTTTGCTCAGATGGGATTGAGCCGGGGAGCGCTCGACACGCAGCTCTTCAGCGCGGTGACGCTGATGGTCATCGTGACCACCTTTCTCGCACCTCCGTTGCTAGGCCGCCTGTCCAGGGCGTCGACTCTCGAGGACCCGACCTCCACCGCCGGCGAGCGTCCGGGAGACGGTGGTCTCGACGACCTCGTGGCGGGCAGCCGGGAGGAGTAAACGGGGGTCGGGGGTCGAGGGTCGAGGGTCACATGAAAAAGAATCGGGGCGCCACAGCGCCCCGTTTCCTTCCCTAATTCCTAATTCCTAATTCCTAATTCCTAATTCCTAATTCCTAATTCCTAATTCCTAATTCCTAATTCCTAATTCCTAATTCCTAATTCCTCGTTCCTAATCCCTAACCCCTAACCCCTATCCTCACCCCTTCATCCGCTTCTCCACCTCTTGCCAGTTCACCACGTTCCACCAGGCACCGATGTAGTCGGCACGGCGGTTCTGATACTTGAGGTAGTAGGCGTGTTCCCAAACATCCAGTCCGAGGATCGGCGATTTCCCCTGCATAACGGGGTTGTCCTGGTTAGGAGTGCTTTCGATTGAAAGCTGGCCACCCTCGGCGAGCAGCCAGGCCCAGCCGGAGCCGAAGCGACTGGTAGCTGCCGCGGCGAACTTCTCCTTGAACTGAGCGAAGCCACCGAACGCCGATTTCATCGCTTCGGCCAGCTTTCCGGTGGGCTCGCCGGCACTCGGACCCATGATCTGCCAGAACATCGTGTGGTTCCAGTGTCCGCCGCCGTTGTTGCGGACGGCAGTGCGAACGCTCTCGGGCACCGCATCGAGGTTGCCTAGCAAGTCCTCGAGGCTCTTGTTCTGCAGGTTGGGCGCCTTTTCGAGCGCGGTGTTCAGGTTGGTTACGTAGCCTTGGTGATGCTTGGTGTGATGGATCTCCATCGTCCTGGCATCAATGTGCGGCTCGAGCGCGCCGTAGTCGTACGGCAGCGGCGGAAGCGTGTGCGCCATGTCGGTCTCTCCTCCCAGT
>JBGTNB010000204.1:0-2010 GCA_041743285.1 Gemmatimonadaceae bacterium | reverse complement strand
ACCGCCGCCGGCACGCCGACCAGCGGCCAGCGAGGCCCGTCCCAGGCATGGACCAGGCGCACGTGAGTGCCGCCGTCGCGCTCCGAGAATCCCCATTCCACATCCATTCCCTTCGTCACGCCGCCGGTATGGCGGAACCGTACCGCCGGTGCGTCGTGATCCACCACCATTTCCGACCGCCACCAGGTCGGCCAGTTCAACGGACCGAACGGACGATTGGCGGCCATCTCCACCAGGCCGCCGCCGCCGGCGTCCCTGCGATTGAACCGCACGTACCGGTAATGGGCAAGGTGCGCCGGCCATTCCTCGACGGCGCTCACCAGATCGAAAATGGCGCGCACCGGCGCACGCACGAACATCTGATCCACAGTTTCCATCGCCCGGCCTAACGGCATAGGGCCGATTGGGTGACTGTCGCGGGTCGCCGGCTTGTCGTCGGTATGCATTACACCTCCGTTGGAGACCAGGCCGAAGCGATGCGAAAACCGGCGCGGGCGCGGGTTGTCGCATCGCGGCCGGTCGCGCTCCTGACCAGCATGCGAAGTTCGGGAACAGTGTAGCCACGTAGCACCGACACCACGCCGTCGTGCCGGCTAACCGGGTGAAAGAAAAGCGGCCACGATGCGAGCCAGATGCCGGCGGCCGCCAGCCAACTGCGGCGCAGGTCGCTGACGATGACGCACCGCCGTGCCACGCGATCCATCTCCTTGAGCAGTGCCGCCGCCCTTTCGTCGTCGAAGTGGTGAAGGAGCTGCGAGCAGATCACTACATCCACCGACCGCTCGCGAAATGGCAGTGCCAGCGCCGTGGCGCGGACCATCGGCAGCTCCGGCGACACGACGGCGAGCGCGAGGGCGTGACTGGACTCCAGCCCGATCGTTCGCAGGGGCACTCCCGCCCGCATGGCGAGTGCGCGCGCAGCGGCGGGTACATCACCCCAACCGGTGCCCAGATCGAGAAGCGTCAGCGGTGCTCCGCCGGCGCTAGCCAATACGCATTCCAGCTCACGCATAACGGCCCGGCGTCCCCCGAACAGTGCGTTGGCGCGCGCAACGTCTGCCAGCGATCGCCTAACGATCCTGGCATCCGTTGCCGGATCGTCCAGTATCTCCTTTCCGCGACGCCTTGATGGAACCAGCCAACCGCCCATCCTAACGCTCCAGCTCGGCATAGCCGCCGCGATAGTAAAGCAGGGGGCGCGCATCACCGGCGGTCGCGCCGATCACTCGTCCGATGATGATGCTGTGATCGCCGCCCGAATACCGGTCCTCGAGCGCGCATTCCAGGTGAGCAAGGGCATCGGTGAGGAGCGGCGCGCCCGATGCCGCGCGCGTAAAGCCCAGCCCGTCGAACCGTGTGTCGTCAGGCGGTTCGGCGAACCGGCGGGAGATCATCTCCTGGTCGGCGGCGAGCAGACTCACGGCAAAGTGCTCCACGTGCTGCAGCAGCTCGTGCATGCGTGTGGTACGGTCTATACACACCAACACGAGCGGCGGATCCAGGCTGAGTGAGCAGAATGCACTGGCGGTCATCCCA
This sequence comes from Gemmatimonadaceae bacterium, assembly GCA_041743285.1. Taxonomy (GTDB): domain Bacteria; phylum Gemmatimonadota; class Gemmatimonadetes; order Gemmatimonadales; family Gemmatimonadaceae; genus JALZIF01. The sequence goes on along the minus strand of JBGTNB010000204.1, from coordinate 474 downwards.
TGATCGGAGTCGCCGTTCCGGACGGTCACCACGGTGACGCCGGAGGCGAAGCGGCCCAGCACGCTGCGGAAGGTCGCTTGGTCGACGGACATCATGCTCCGGATGGCGAAGCGGGGACATCGGCCCGTGCCCCCGCCTTCGATAATTGGTGTGGCGCGAGCGCCAGCGCCAGCATGGTCAGGGCGAACGGCACGGAAAGCACGGCGGAGGGGGGCACGAAATCTCCAGCCACGCCGACGAGCAGATCGGCAAGTGCTTTGCGGCGGTGCATTGCACGCACTGCGCCATTCAGAATCATTGGCGTTCCCACCGCCAGCCCAACGAGCTTCTCCATGCGCCACTTGCCGGCGAAGGCACGGCGCCGCTCCTCGTCATAGCGCTTAAGGGCAGCGAATGCCGCGCTTTCGCTGGTCGCTTCCAGTGCGGCCACGATAAACGGTGCGAGCAACTCTCCGCCGCGTAGCGCCGCGAAGA
>JBGTNB010000203.1:0-2617 GCA_041743285.1 Gemmatimonadaceae bacterium | reverse complement strand
CGCCGCTCACCTCACGCTCGCCGAACCAGACTTCGCCCGACGTCCGGCGGCGAATGCCTGCCACCGTCTCCAGCAAGGTTGTCTTGCCCGACCCCGCGGGCCCGATTACCACACCGTAGCCCCCGTCCGGTATCTCGAACGACACTTCCTCCAATGCAAAGCGGCCGGCACGCGCACAGAGCTCGCGTACCGCTATCACACCGAAGCCTCGTCGGCGCCCGCGGTCGTCGCCGTCCGAAGCGCTCGCAAGGCTGTCAGCGGCACGAGCGCCAGCAGCGCCATGATCGCCGCCACCGGCAGCGCCTCGGGCAGCCCGAAGCTGGTGAACCTGTCGTAGCTCAGCACGCTCGCCACCTTGGGATTATACGCCAGGATCACGATCGCCCCGAACTCGCTCACCGCGCGCGCCCACATCACCACCGAGGCGGCGATCAGCCCCCGCCGGGCGAGCGGAAAGGTAACCCGGCGAAACGCCCGCCAGGCGGGATCGCCTAACGTCCGTGCGACGGCCTCGTACCGCACGTCTACCCGGGCAAACGCTTCGCGCGCCCCGCTCATGTAAAGAGGCGCCGAGACGAACAGCATCGCGCAAATGATTCCGACAGGCGAGCCGACCACACGGATGCCCATTTCCAGCAGAGTGCCGCCGACCGCGCTCTGACGGCCCAGCACCAGTAATAGCGCTATACCGGCCACCGGGTGCGGGATCAGCAGCGGCAGGTCGAGCACCGCCTCCACCACCGCCCTGCCGCGAAAATTGCGGCGTGCCAGTAGATAGGCGAGCGGAGTGCCCCCGGCAATGCCGATCAGCGTCGCGGTGGTGGCGGTGACCGCGGTGAGCAGCAGCGAGCTTCGCAGCTCGGCGTCGGTTCCCAGCTTGCGCACTCCCGACACACCGCCAATGGCGATCAACTCCGCCAGCGGCGCGAACAGGAAAAGGAGGAGCAGCGACGCCGCCAGAGCCGCGACCACGCTCGCGATCCGGTGGGCCGCGCCGGCACCGCCAAACCCTCCGTCCTTGCTCATGCCTGTAAGGTCATGGCGTGGCATTCGCAACGGCCGTGATCTCCGGCGGAGCTCCTATGCCGACGACCACTGCACGGTCAAGAACGGGAAGGTACGCCCGTCTCATGACCTCGGCACCGTCGCCTAACAAAAAGGCGGCGAACCGGCGTGCGAGCTCCGGGTTGGGTGCATCGTCTGGGATGGAAAAGCCGTAAACAATCGTGCTGCCACGAATAATGAGCGTGTCGCCCGCTGTCTTTCCCAGCACACGTACCACCGCCCCGGAATAGCGCAGCGAATCCTCGGGCGAACCCAGATCGATCTCAGGCGGTAGTTGCAGGAAACGCAATCCAGTCGCCCGCGCAACCGATTCGTATTGCCAGATGTAGTCGAGCTCCCCCGCTTGTACCAACGCCACCAGATCCACTTCCTTCGGCCGCACGTTTCTCTCCGGCGCGCCGGCCAACAGCCGCCGAGCCAATCCACCGGCCGCGTAATGCATCTCGGCCAACTGCATGGCCAGGAGCGCGCGATATCCTGCCGGATCGAGATCCGGATCGGAGCGACCGACTTCGACCCCAGAGCGCTGTAGAACCTCGTACCAGTTGTCAGGCGTGATCTCGTCGGCAAACCGCGACTGTTCGCCGTACGCGATGACCATGCGATTTCGCGCGAAACGCGCGTACCATGTGGTGTACTCCGGCATCAACACGTTTGGAAAGACCTCATGGTCGGCGAGCGCGATTAGATCGGGGATCTTGCCAAGTTCCGTCAGCTTGCGCGCGGTCTCCAGGCTCCCAGCGTTCTCCTGCTCGTACCTCACACCGGTGCGAGCCGCGAAACTGTCGAGCGCCGCCCGTATCGGCTGCGCCAGGCTGCCGGCGTTGTAAACGATGAGCTGCCCGCGATCCGCGGAACGGTCGCCATCTTGACGCGAGCATCCAACCGTCAGAAAGAGAACGATGAGTAATGTGATCGCGCTTCGAGCAGACGATGAGTTCTGGATTCTACACATGGGAAGGCTGGCACCTCAGTCGCGCAGGGAACACCCGAGCGGATATTCGGCCCGGTGGACACGAGGCGCAAGGCAAGGCAACTTTAAGGTGGAGGGTCGGTCCTTTTCGTCGTCGTCGCGACGGCTCCGCGACCCCCGACCCCCGACCCCCGACCCCCGCCAAGTGTCAGCAATCGAGCTTCAGAACGTAGTCAAGCGGTTCGCCGATCACGTCGCGGTGCGCGATCTATCTCTCACCGTGTCTACCGGCGTCGTGTATGGCCTCCTCGGCCCCAATGGCGCCGGCAAAACCACGACGATCAGGATGATCCTCGACATAATCGCTCCGGACCAGGGCACGGTTCGCATCTTCGGCCGCGATCCGGGTGAGAGGGGAGTGCTGGACAGGGTCGGCTATCTTCCCGAAGAACGTGGGCTCTATAAGAAGATGCAGGTGCGCCGGCTGCTTCGGTTCATGGCCGAGCTGAAAGGGGTGGACAAGCACACAGCCGACAGCCGCATTGACGAGTGGCTCGACCGCCTGTCGTTGCGAGACGAGAAGAAGGACTGGGGCAACGCCAAGCTCGACGAGCTCTCCCGCGGAATGCAGCAGAAAGT